>JAGOQT010000064.1 GCA_018007255.1 Phycisphaerae bacterium
GGCGTGCTCCGCGTGGACGACATCCGCCTGGGCAAGGACCCGTAATCCGGCCTCCCTTCAGCCGACCCCGCTGCGCACGGAGCCGCAATCCGGCACCCATTCCCAGCCCCCCCGCGGCACAGGCACCCTGGAACGCCGGCACAGATGCACCCACCGATAATGAGAGGCGGCATGGGGCCGGAAGGCGGGCCTCGCCTGCGCGCCGATCCCTGCTAATCCCGGCCCTGCAACTGGTCGATAGGCCTCCTGTGTGAAGTCCTCCGGCCTCGGCTCCGGGGATCGGCGGACTCGCAGAAGAAGGGGATCGCTGTAGGAGCCCTGATGGCAGCAGGTCGCAAGACCTCTGTCGGGCGGGAGGGTGGCCATCGCGACGTTCGACATCACCATCAAAGAGTACCTCAAGGAGATCGACGCGGCGGCTCTGCTGACATGGCAGGAGGAATGCGAGCTGAGCCAGCGCGTCATCCAGGACAACGACCCGCAGGCCCGCGAGCAGATGGTCCGCAGCAACCTCCGCCTGGTCGTGAACATCGCCAAGCGGTATGCAGGCCGGGGTATGAGCCTGGGGGACCTCATCGAGGAGGGCAACCTCGGCCTGATCAAGGCCGTGGACTACTTCGATCCGAGCCGGGGCACTCGTTTCAGCACCTACGCCGCCTGGTGGATCAAGCAGAGCATCCGGCGGGCGATCCTGGAGAACGGCCAGTCCCTGCACATCCCCACCTACATGGTGGCCTTGATCAACCAGTGGCGCCGCACGGCCGCAGACCTAGAGACCCGGTTGGGCCGCAGGCCCGCGATCGAGGAGATGGCCGAGGCCATGGGCCTGCCCATGAAGAAGGCCAAGCAGATCGAACAGATCGTGGAGGCCCTGACCGTGAGCGCCGACGGGTGGTCCGGCGAAGACGGGGACGAAGGGCAGGCCCTGGACGCCAGCTTGGAGGATCAGCAGTCTGGGCTGCCCGAGGACGCCCTTGCAGCGGACGAAGAGCAGGCCAAGGCCCTGCGCCTCCTGGGCCGCATGGACCCTCGGGAGGCCGAGGTCCTGCGCCTGCACTACGGACTCCACGGCAGGCGACCGCTGTCGCTGCAGGAGATCGGCGAGAAGCTCCACCTCACGCGGGAACGGATCCGTCAGATCCGCAGAGACGCCCTCACCAAGCTCTACGAGCACATGAACGAGCTCTAGCCGGGATTCCTCTGGATCGAGAGGCCTTTCCCGGGTAGAACCTCTGCATGGCTTCAGAGGGACTTCGGATCATGGAGAGCCCTGACCTGCAGGAACCGAGGCTGGTCCTGGGCTTCTCAGGCTGGATGGACGGGGGTGAGGTCTCCACGGGGACCGTGGGCTACCTCGTGCAGAGGCTCCAGGCAAGACCTCTGGCCGAGATCTGTCCCGGCGGGTTCTACGTGTGCAGCATGCCCGGCCCCATGGAGGTCGCAGGCCTGGTCCGTCCGCACGTACGAATCCGCGACGGCCTCATCGAGGCCTTCACGTTTCCGTCGAACACGTTCACCTACGACTCGGCCAACCACCTGGTCCTGTTCTTGGGCAAGGAACCCCATCTCCGCTGGGACGCCTACACGGACTGCATCCTGGAGGTCTGCCGGAGGTTCTGCATCCGGAGGCTGATCTTCGTGGGCAGCCTGGCGAGTCTGGTTCCGCACACCCGCGAGCCGAGGCTGTTCTGCAGCGCATCCCACGCGTCCCTCAAGGCCCAGTACCAGCGTTACGGGGTTCGGTTGACCGACTATGAGGGCCCGGCCAGTATCGCGACCTACCTGACCTCGCGGTGCGGGGATGCGGGTCTGGAGATGGTCAACCTGATGGCCACCGTGCCGGCCTACATCCAGGGCAGCAACCCCACCTGCATCGAGGCCATGACCAGGAGGCTGGCGGGCATGCTCCAGATCGACGTGGACATGGGCGACCTGCGGGCCCTGTGCGATGACTTTGAGCGGAGGATCGCGGAGTTGATCGAGGGCCAGCCCCAGTTGGCCAAGAACATCGGCCGCCTGGAGGAGGACTACGACAAGGAGATCTTCAACAGCGAGATGGGGGAGCTGAGGCAGTGGCTCGAGGAGAAGGGCATACGCCTGGACTGAGGGAGAGGACCCGCTCACACCCCCTGGATGGGCCGGTCCGGAGGCCCCCACCCCATGGCCCCGCCGGGCGGGTCCTGGGCAGGGGCGGCCGCAGAGGGGCCCGTCGTAAGCTCGGCACCGCACGCCCGGCGGACCCAAACCAGGCCTAGGCATCCCGCCAGCAAGTCGGAGACCAGGCGGCCCACGAAGACGCCCTGCACACCCCAAACCCGGGCCCCCAGCCAGGACAGCGGGATGAGCAGGACCAGGATGCGGACGCCGTTGAGCAGGGCCGAGGACCCGGGCCTGTGGAGTCCGGTCAGGAGGATGGTGGAGTACCGATGCACCTCCATCATACCGTAGCCGAAGGACACGATCCGGATGGTCAGGACCAGGATCCCGACCACCTCGGGGTCTCGACTGAAGACAGAGGCCAGCGCCGGGGCCAGGAGGAAGAACGCCACGGCGATCCCCCCGCCGTAGAGCATGGCAAACCGGGTGGACAGGGTCCGGGACTCCCGAATGCGGTCCCACCGGCCTGCGCCCAGGTTCTGGCTCACGAACGGAGCCAGGGACATGCCCAGGGCCATGGGGATGATGAAGGCGAACATCTCGATCCGCTGGGCCGCGCCGACAGCAGCCACAGCGGCATTGCCGAACCCGCTGAGGATCCGCGTGATCACGGTCGCTGAGATCGGCATCAGGATCATGCTCAGTGTGCTCGGGATCCCCAAGCGGAGGATGCTCCGGAACGAGGCCCCGTAGGCCTGCAGACTCCATCGCCGCAGGACCAGGAGGCGGTGCTTCTTCAGGAGCAGGGCCAAGAGCCAGGCCGTCGAGACGGCCTGACCGACCACGGTGGCCAGGGCCGCACCGCGCATCCCCAGGGCAGGGAAGCCGAGATACCCAAACATCATGATCGGGTCGAGCACGACGTTCACGAGCGGGCCGACCATCATGAAGCGGCCGGCCGCCCTGGAGTCCCCTGCCGAGATGAGCAGACCGTTGCCCAGCATGGGCAGGGCCATGGAGGGCGCAGCCAGATACCAAATGCCCATGTACTGGCGAACCAGGGGCAGGACCTCCGAGTCCGCGCCCAGCGATGTGAACACCCGGTCCATGCTCAGAACCCCGGCGACCGCCATGACCGAGGCGACCCCAAGCGTCAGCAACACGCCGTGCGTGGTGAGTCTCGCGGCATCCGCCGGGTCCCTCCGACCCAAGGCGTGCGACATCAGCGTCGTGACCCCCACTCCGAGACCGCCGGCCACGCAGGTCAGGAGCAGGACCACCGGAAGCGTGAACCCCATGGCCGCCAGGGGCACCGTGCCCATCCACGAGACGAACCACGTGTCCGTGAGGTTGTAGGCGTTCATGGTGAACGTGCCGGCCAGCATGGGGAAGGCCATGCCGAACAAGGTGCGCCGGACGCTTCTTTGAACAAGCACGCTCATGCATACATTTATAATTGACAAATTAAATTATTCAATTAGATTGTAGGGATCAAACAGGAACCTCCATAGGACCGAGCTCGCGTGAAGAAGAGGCAGAGAAAGGACGCAAAGGAGACACGCCGGCGTCTGCTGGCGGCTGCGGCGGAGGTCTTTGCGGAGAAGGGATTCTGGGAGGCCACCCACGCGGAGATCTGCCGGAAGGCCAAGGCCAACACCGCAGCCGTGAACTACCACTTCGGGACCAAGGAGTGCCTGTACGTCGAGGCGTGGAGGCACTCCTTCGAGGAATCGATCCGGGCCCACCCCCCGGACGGGGGCGTCCCCCCCAACGCCCCGGTCGAGGAGAGGTTGCGGGGTGCCGTCCTGGCGATGATGCACAGGATCGTGGACCCCAACCATCACGAGATCGAGATCATGCACAAGGAGATGGCCAACCCCACGGGGCTGCTCACCGAGGTCCTTGCCCAGGCCGTCGAGCCCATGCGGCAGAGGCTCCGCGCAATCGTCCGAGAGGTGTTGGGCCGGGGTGTGAGCGACAGGCAGGTGTCCTTCTGCGAGATGAGCCTCATGGGTCAGTGCTTCGGCCCCATGCTGCACCTCCGCCGTTCGCGCATGGCCTCCGAGACCACCGGACCGCCTGGGCCGCCCGTGGTGTTCGGCGTCGAGGAGTTGGCGGATCACATCCTGCGGTTCAGCCTGGCCGGGATGCGGCGCATTCGCTGGGAACGGCGCGAACGCAAGGGTCGCGGCAAGGGCCCGCGGCGTCAGGGGCGTTCCTCCAGACAGGGGTCCTCATGAACACGATCTCCAGGGCGTTTCAAATCAAGCCAAGGGCAGGGTTGTGCGCGGCGATGCTGGGGGCCGTCGCCCTGGCGGGGTGTGCTGTGGGGCCTGACTACGCCCCGCCGGATCCGTGCGCGCCGCAGGTCTGGCACGCGCCACTCCAGGAGGGTGTGACCGCAGGCCCGTCCAACCCCGCGGTGCTGGCGTCCTGGTGGACCACGCTCGGCGACCCCACACTCTCCAGCCTGATCGAGCGGGCCGTGGCCGGAAACCCGGACCTGGAGATCGCCCGGGCCCGCGTGCGTCAGGCCCGCGCAGAGCGGGGTGTAGCCCAGGCCGGCCTGGGTCCCTCCGTCAACCTCACAGGATCCAGCACCTGGAGCCATTCAGGAGGGGACGAAGGGTCGGGCCGGACCAGCGAGCTGCACTCCGCGGGTTTCGATGCGGGGTGGGAGTTGGACCTGTTCGGCGGGACCCGCCGTTCCGTGGAGGCTGCGGATGCGGATCTCCAGGCCAGGCAGGAGGCCCTGAATGAGACGCTCGTGACCCTGGTCTCCGAGGTGGGCCTGAACTATGTGGAGGTCCGGACCTACCAGTCCCGCCTGGCCGCGACCCAGACGAGCCTCGAGGCCCAGGAGCAGACCTATCAGTTCACCGCCTGGCAGTCCCAGGCCGGGGTGAGCGACGCGTTGGCGGTCCATCAGGCCCGATACAACCTGGAGAGCACGCGATCCCAGGTCCCGTCCCTGCGGGCCGGCCTGGACGGGGCCATGAATCGACTCGCGGTGCTCCTGGGCCGGCAACCCGGGCAGCTCCAGGCGGAGCTGGCCGCGCCCGGCCCCGTGCCCGTCTGCACCGAGGATGTGGCCGTGGGCGTGCCCGCGGACGCCTTGCGCCAGCGGCCCGACGTGCGCAGGGCCGAGCGAGAGCTCGCCGCGCAGACGGCCCGGGTCGGGGCGGCCACAGCGGACCTGTATCCGCGGCTCTCGCTGAGCGGATCGATCGGCATGCAGGCCCTGTCCCTGGTCTCGGGCACCTCCTCCGCCATGAGCGGCGGACCCCGGATCACCTGGCCGGTCTTCGACAGCGGCGCGATCCGCCGGAACATCGAGGTCCAGTCCGCCCTGCAGGAGCAGGTCCTGGTCCAGTACGAATCCACCCTGCTGGCGGCCCTGGAGGAGGCGGAAAACGCCCTTGTGTCCTACGCGAACGAACGGCAGAGGCGGCGATCCCTGGAGGACGCGGCCCGGGCCGCACAAGAGGCCGCCGTGCTGGCCGAATACGAGTACCAGGGTGGGCTCACGGACTTCGGCAACGTGCTCGACGCACAGCGCTCGCTCCTGTCGTTCCAGGACCAACTGGCCCAGAGCAACGGCGCGGTGACCTCCAACCTGATCCGTCTGTACAAGGCCCTGGGCGGCGGCTGGACCTGTCTGCCCCCGAGCCGTGAAGCCGTCGTTGCACCGGAGAGAACCCATGAAGCCAAGTCCTGACCCGCAACCCCAGATCGCCCAGACCCTGGGGATCGACCCGTCCTCGACCCGCAGGGAGAACCGAAGGAGGCGATGGCTCATCGCGATCGCCCTGGTCATGGCCTGTGCCGCCGCAGCGTGGGCCGTCAGGGGCAAGACCCGGCCCGCCGGACCCCAGTTCAGGACCCAGCCCGCCCAGCAGGGCAACCTGACCGTGGTCGTGACCGCCACGGGGGATCTGCAGCCCACCAACGAGGTGGAGGTCGGCAGCGAGATCTCGGGCATCGTCAAGGCGGTCGAGGCGGACTACAACGACAAGGTCCAGGTCAATCAGGTCCTGGCCCGTTTGGACACCTCCAAGTACGAGGCCCAGGAGACCCAGCTGAAGGCCGCCCTCGAATCCGCCAAGGCGAGGGTGCTGCAGGCCAGGGCGACGCTCCAGGAGAACCAGACCAAGGTCTCCCAGTTCCTGAAGGTGCGGGAGCTGAGCGGCGGAAAGGTGCCGTCCCAACTGGAGCTCGACGCAGCCCAGGCGGCCCTGGAGCGGGCCAAGGCCGAGGAGGCCGGCGCCACGGCGGCCGTTGCCCAGGCCCAGGCCACCTTGGAGGCCACCCAGACGGACATCGCCAAGTCCGTCATCCGCTCCCCGATCGACGGGGTCGTTCTGACCCGCAGCGTGGAGCCCGGCCAGACCGTAGCCGCCGCGTTTCAGGCCCCCGTGCTCTTCACCCTGGCGGAGGACCTCAGGGAGATGGAGCTGCACGTGGATGTGGACGAGGCGGACATCGGCAAGGTGAAGGAAGGCCAGGACGCGGAGTTCACGGTGGCCGCCTATCTGGACCGGACCTTCCGGGCCCGGATCGTGCAGACCCGGTACGGTTCCCAGACCGTGGACGGCGTGGTCACGTACGAGACCGTGCTCAAGGTGGACAACGCGGATCTGTCCCTGCGCCCGGGGATGACCGCAACCGCGTACATCACGGTCCAGAACGTCGAGAATGCCCTGCTGGTCCCCAATGCGGCCCTGCGGTTCTCGCCGCCTCCACAGCAGTCCAAGGGGTCTTCCCGCGGACTCGTGGGCATGATGCTGCCGGTCCCGCCCCGTCTTCAGGCCGGGTCCGAGGCCGTCGTGGACACCAGGAAGCGCAAGCAGACGGTGTGGATCCTGCAGGACGGCCAACCCAAGGCCGTACCGGTGACCGTAGGGGCCACGGACGACACCCTGACCGAGATCCTCTCGGGCGAGATCCGGCCGGGGACGCCGCTCGTCGTTGAGGCCATCCTGCCCGGGAGACCCCTATGATCTCACCCGCCAAAGGCGGCCTCACCCCCCTGATCGAGCTCCGGGGCGTGACCAAGGTCTACGGCGAGGGGCAGGCCGCCATGCACGCCCTGGCCGGGATCGATCTGCGGGTCGAGAAAGGTGACTTCGTGGCCATCATGGGCCACAGCGGCTCGGGCAAGTCGACCTGCCTGAACATCCTCGGGTGCCTGGACTCGCCGACCTCCGGATCCTATCTCTTCCAGGGGGCGGAGGTCTCGCGGCTGACCCGCGACCAGCGGGCCCGGCTCCGGCGTTTTCACCTGGGGTTCGTGTTCCAGGGCTACAACCTCCTCAAGCGGACCTCCGCGATCGAGAACGTCGAACTGCCCCTGGTCTACCGCGGCATGCCCGTACGGGAGCGGCGTCAGGTCGCACGCCGGACCCTCGCGTCCGTGGGCCTGGAGGGCTGGGAGTCGCACACCCCCAGCGAGCTGTCCGGAGGCCAGCAGCAGAGGGTGGCCATCGCGAGGGCGATCGTCACGGGGCCGTCGGTCCTCATGGCCGACGAGCCCACCGGAAACCTGGACACGGCCAGGAGCGTGGAGATCATGGACCTGCTCTGCCGGCTCAACCGCGAACAGGGGATCACGATCGTCATGGTGACCCACGAGTCGGACATGGCCGCCTACGCCAGGCGAATCGTGCACTTCAAGGACGGCCGGATCGAGTCCGACCGGCGCAATGGGGAGGCCCACTGATGTTCTGGAACACGCTCCTCCTGGCCCTGAGGGAGATCCGCCGGAATGTCCTGCGGTCCTTCCTGACCGTGCTGGGGATCGTCATCGGCGTGGCTTCCGTGATCACGATGGTGACCCTGGGCAACGGGGCCACCGAGCAGGTGACCACGCAGATCGCGAGCATGGGCAGCAACCTCCTGATGGTCGCGCCCGGCAAGCGGATGGGTCCGGGACAGCAGGGCTCGTCCCCGCCCTTCAAGGTTGAGGACGTGGAGGCCATTGCCCGCGAGATCGGGTCCGTGTCCGCAGCGGTCCCCGTGTCCACCTCGACCACCACTGCGATCTACGGAAACGAGAACTGGTCCACCTCGGTCACCGGCACGACTGGCGGGTACCTGGCTGTGCGGAACCTGCGACTCCAGAGCGGGCGGACGTTCAGCGACAGCGAATCCCGCGCAGGGGCGGCCGTGTGCATCCTGGGCCAGACCGTGCGGGACAAGCTCTTCGGTAGCCAGGACCCCCTGGGCAACAGGATCCGGCTGGGGTCCCTGTCGTTCCAGGTCATCGGTCTGCTGGAGGCCAAAGGGCAGAGCAGCATGGGCATGGACCAGGACGACCTCGTCGTGCTCCCCCTTCGGACCTTCCAGCGCAGGATCTCCGGCAATCAGGACGTCAGCCTCATCCAGGTCTCCGTACGCGACGGCGCCTCCACCCAGAAGGTCCAGCAGGAGATGCGGTTGCTCCTGCGCGACCGCCGCCGCCTGGTGGCCGGCGAGGAGGACGACTTCCAGATCATGGACACCAAGGAGATCACCCGGATCCTCACGGGCACGACCCAGGTCCTCACGGGCCTGCTCGGGGCCGTGGCCGCGGTCAGCCTGCTCGTGGGCGGGATCGGCATCATGAACATCATGCTCGTCTCCGTGACCGAACGGACGCGGGAGGTCGGCACACGCCTAGCCATCGGGGCCCTGGAACGCGAGGTCCTCATGCAGTTCCTTGTCGAGGCCGTGGTCCTGTCCTCCTCCGGCGGCCTGTTCGGGGTCCTGCTCGGTCTTGGGGCCTCGTTCGGGCTCAAGGGTATCCTCCAGGTCCCCTTCGTGTTCAGCCCGGGTATTGCCGTCATGGCCTTCCTGTTCTCCTCTGCAGTGGGCGTGGTCTTCGGGTACTTCCCGGCCCTAAAGGCGGCCCGCCTGAACCCCATCGAGGCCCTGCGTCACGAGTGACGATCCCACGACCTCCGACAGACCGGGGGCCCGCGTTTGACATGCCCTCCGGCCAGGGTTACCATGGCCCGCCGTGGCGGACAGACCGATCCATATCCTGGGCCTGGAGACGAGCTGCGATGAGACCGCGGCTGCCGTGGTGACGGACGGGCGGGTCGTCCGATCCTCGGTCGTGGCCTCCTCCGCCCCGCTGCACGAGAAGTACGGCGGCGTGGTTCCGGAGATCGCCTCGCGGGCCCATATCGAGAACCTCTATCCCGTGGTCGCAGAGGCCCTGGCCCAGGCCGGCGCGGGGCGGGATGACCTGGACGCGATCGCCGTGGCCAATCAGCCGGGTCTGGCGATCGCCCTGCTCGTGGGCGTGACTGCGGCCAAGACCCTGGCGTTCATGTGGAACAAGCCCCTGGTCGCCATCCACCACCTCCACGCCCACTTGCAGTCGGCCCTCCTGGAGCAGCAAGACCTGGCCCTTCCGGCCCTGGCCCTGGTCGTGTCCGGCGGCCACACCTGTCTCTACGAGTGCAGGTCGCCCCTGGAGTTGCAGCTCCTGGGCACCACCGTGGATGACGCAGCAGGCGAGGCCTTCGACAAGGTGGCCACGATCCTCAAGCTCCCCTACCCGGGCGGTCCGAGCATCGAGAAGGCTGCGCAGGGCGGCCATGCGGCGGCCATTGCGTTCCCACGGACCCTGCTCGGAAGAGACTCCCTGGACTTCTCCTTCAGCGGCCTCAAGACCGCGGTGCTGTACCACTGCCACGGCCAGGACATGAGGGGGGAGGACCGCGTCGACTCCATGACCCGGCAGGAGATCGCGGACATCGCCGCCTCCTTCCAGGCCGCCGTGGTGGATGTGCTGGTCGAGAAGACCGGGCGTGCGGCGGACCGGATCCAGGCCAGGACCGTCCTGCTCGGGGGGGGCGTGGCTGCCAATGCTGCGCTGCGGGAGGCCGTCCAGGGGATGTGCGACCGATCCCGGCCCCAGCGGAGGCTGCTGGTCGCGCCCAAGAGATACTGTACGGACAACGCGGTCATGGTCGCGTCCCTGGCCTATCACAAGGTCCGGGCCGGTCTGTTCGCAGACCTCACCCTCGAGGCCAAGGCCACCGGGTAGGCGGTCTCGGTTCCGGGCCCGAGCCGGTCCGGACCGGGCCGTGGAGACAAGGCAATGAAGACGATTTCCCTCTGGCTGATTGCATGCATCGGCCCTTCCATGGCCTGGGCTCAGACGGCCGCGCTGCCCGGCCCGGCCGCGGATCCCCAGGTGGACCCCAATCGCTTGGGGCCCCCTTCGCCCGACCGCTCCCAGGCGGACCCGTTCGAGCCCCTGCACCAGCCCTATCTGGCCAATCTCAGCGCCTACGAGCCCATGTATTTCCTCTTGGGCACCCATCCGGAGGACAGCAAGTTCCAGATCAGCTTGAAGTACCGGCTCCTGACCGAGGAGGGCCCCCTGGCCCGGCGATACCCCTGGGCCAAGGGTTTCCATCTCGGCTACACGCAGACCTCCTTCTGGGACCTGCGATCCGACTCCAAGCCCTTTGAAGACACCAGCTACAAGCCCGAGCTCCTGTTCCTGTCGGAGGACACCCCGCTGGGGATTCCCCGCGCAAGGGGCTCCTTCCTGCAGTGGGGCCTTCAGCACGAATCCAACGGCCGGGACGGGGATGCCTCGCGGAGCACGAACCTCCTCTACGTCAGACCCCTGTGCGTCTTCTACGACGAGAGGACCAAACTGGAGGTGCTCATCGCGCCCCGGGTGTGGGTCTATGTCATGAACGACGACGAGACCAATCCCGATCTCAAGGACTACCGGGGTTACTTTGATCTGGAGTTCAAGCTCGGGAAGACGGACGGCCCGGTCTTGGGCGCACACCTGCGATGGGCCAAGGAGGGGGCCTCCACGCAATGGGATCTGACCTACCCCCTGCACCGCTCCCTGGGTGGCAGTCTGGACCTGTACCTCCATGTCCAGGTCTCGGATGTCCTGGCCGAGAGCCTCCTGAACTACAAGGAACGCACCCAGACCCTTCGCATCGGGGTGGCCCTGATGAGGTAGGCCGGCCCCGAATCCGCGCGGTCCGCAGCCGAGGCCTGGGCCGCATCCGTGCTCGCGGCCCAGGCGAGATCTCCCGGCCCTGCAGGTCAGTGGGTCAAGGCGACCTGGGCGGTCCCGGAGAACCAATCCCCGGACAGGAGCCGCCCCACCACCGTCACCTCCACCAGACCGTCCTGCGGTATGGCATCGAACAGGTCTTCCTCTTCGAACAAGGCGAAGACCATCGTGATCAGGCCCTGCTCATCGGTATGCTCGGTCGCGTGTTGGGCCACGGCCTGCACGCCTCCCGGATAGCAGGCGATGGGGACCGTCAGATCCACATCCGCCACCGGAATCGTCGGGAGGGTCAGCAGCACGACCACGTACTCGTCCGTGTCGCCCCGGTTCACGTCAAACGGCCACACCCAGGTCGGGTACTCCTGGGGCGAAACCACGTGGATCACAACGTAGTCGGGCGCGGAGGTGTAGGTCCCGTCAAACACGACCAGCTCGATCGTGTGCACGCCGACCGGCAGCTGCACCGTGGGCTGGACTCCGATGGACTGGTGGGTCTGCGCCCCGAGGGTCCACGTCCAGGTGTACTGCAGGGGTCCTCCATCCGGGTCATAGGAACCCGACCCGTCCAACTGCACGCTGGCAAACCCATCCCCCAACGCGCTGACCGTACGGTCGGCTCCGGCGTTGGCCACGGGCGGCTGGCCTCCCGTCTGGAGGATCGTGACCTGCACAGTGTCCGGATTGGAGTAGAGACTCCCGTCGAACACGATGAGCTGGATGTTGTGCGTGCCGACCGGAAGCTGGACCGTGGGGCTGACACCCGTGGCAGAGAAGCTCTGCGGGCCGATGGTCCAGGTCCAGGTGTAGGTCAGCGGACCGCCGTCCGGGTCATAGGAGGCCGAACCGTCCAACTGGATGCTGGCGTAGCCCCCGACCAGGGCGGTGCCGGTCCTGTCCGGGCCCGCGTTCGCAATAGGGGCCTGGTTCACGATCTGGAGGACCGTGATCTGCACGTAGTCCGGAGTGGAGTACAGACTCCCGTCAAACACAGTCAGCCGGATGCTGTAGGTGCCGACCGGCAGCTGCAGCGTGGGGTTGGCTGTCGTGGTGTAGTAGCTCTGCGAGCCCACGGTCCAGATCCACGTGTAGGCCAGCGGGCTGCCCTCCGGGTCGTACGAGCCCGACCCGTCCAACTGCACGCTGGCATAGCCCCCCGCCGTGGCGTACACGGTCCTGTCCGGACCGGCGTTGGCGACGGGGGCCTGGTTCGCAGGCTGAAGGACCGTGATCTGCACGGTGTCTTGGTTGGAGTAGACGCTCCCGTCGTACACGACCAGCCGAATGGTGTGCGTGCCGACCGGAAGCTGAACCGTGGGGCTGACGACCGTCGAGGAGTAGCTCTGCGATCCGATCGTCCAGGTCCAGCTGTACGTCAGAGGACTGCCCTCCGGATCGTAGGAACTCGATCCGTTCAACTGCACGCTGGCGTTGCCCCCGGCCGTGGCGGTCACGGTCTGGTCCGGGCCGGCATTCGCGATCGGGGCCTGGTTCGCGGCCTGGACCACGATCTGCGCCGTGTCCGGATTGGAGTACAGACTCCCGTCAAACACGATCAGCCTGACGCTGTGCGTGCCGACCGGCAGTTGAATCGTGGGACCGACCCCTGTGGCGGAGTAGGTCTGCGCCCCGATGGTCCACGTCCAACTGTACGTCAGCGGGCTGCCCTCCGGGTCGTACGAGCCCGACCCGTTCATCTGCACACTGGCGTAGCCCCCGCCCGTGGCGGTCACGGTCCGGTCCGGGCCCGCATTCGCAACGGGGGCCTGGTTCACGGCCTGGACCACGATCTGCACCGTGTCCGGATTGGAGTACAGACTCCCGTCAAACACGATCAGCCTGACGCTGTGCGTGCCGACCGGCAGCTGGACCGTGGGACCGACCCCCGTAGCCGAGTAGGTCTGCGCCCCGATGGTCCAGGTCCAGCCGTACGTCAGCGGGCTGCCCTCCGGGTCATAGGAGCCCGACCCGTTCAACTGCACACTGGCGTAGCCCCCGGCCGTGGCGGTCACGGTCCGGTCCGGGCCTGCATTCGCGACAGGGGGCTGGTTCGCGGCCTGGACCACGATCTGCACCGTGTCCGGAGCCGAGAACAGGCTCCCATCGTGCACGACCAGAGTGACGATGTGCGTGCCGACCGGCAGCTGGACCGTGGGACCGACGCCCGTAGCCGAGTAGGTCTGCGCCCCGATGGTCCAGGTCCAACTGTACGTCAGCGGGCTGCCCTCGGGGTCGTACGAGCCCGACCCGTTCAACTGCACACTGGCGTAGCCCCCGCCCGTGGCGGTCACGGTCCGGTCCGGGCCCGCGTTCGCGATGGGCGCCTGGTTTGTGGGCTGAAGGACGGTGATCTGCACTGTGTCCGGAGTCGAGTACAGGCTTCCATCGTGCACGATCAGCGTGATCACGTGCACGCCGACGGGCAATTGAACCGTGGGGCTGACACCCGTCGCAGAGTAGGGCTGTGGCCCGACGGTCCAGGTCCAGGCATACGTCAGCGGGCTGCCCTCCGGGTCGTACGAGCCCGACCCGTTCAACTGCACACTGGCGTAGCCCCCGGCCGTGGCGGTCACGGTCCGGTCGGGCCCTGCGTTCGCGACCGGGGCCTGGTTCACCACCTCGACCACGGTGATCAGCACCGTGTCCGGGTTGGAGTAGAGGCTCCCGTCATACACGATCAAGTCCACGGCATGCACGCCGGCCGGCAACTGCACGGTCGGCTGCACGCCCGTCGCCGCGCCGGTCGCCCACGTCCAACTGTACGTCAGAGGACTGCCCTCGGGGTCATAGGAGCCCGACCCGTTCAACTGCACGCTGGCGTATCCCCCCGGCGTGGTGCTCACCGTCCGGTCCGGCCCGGCATTGGCCACGGGTGGAAGCCCGCCCATCTGAAGGACGAGGATCCGGACCGCGTCCGGATCGGAGGAGTGTGTCCCGTCGAACACCACAAGGTCGATGTAGTGCTCCCCGATCGGCAAGGTCACCGCGGGCTGAACCCCCGTGGCTTGATGGATCTGGGTACCGATCATCCAGGTCCAGGTGTAGGTCAGCGGGCTGCCGTCCGGATCGTAGGAGCCCGACCCGTCCAGCACCACACTGGCGGTTCCACCGCCCGAGGCATACACGGTGCGGTCCTGCCCGGCATGGGCCACCGGCGGATGCTGGCCCTGCATGTCGGTCCCGTACTCATACGCCCCCATGTCCACCAGAGGGGGCTGCCCGCTGCCCTCATCGGACGTGTCCGGGTCATCGATCCGACGCGTCTTTCCGGCCAGATCCGTCAGGATATCCACCGGTAAGGCCGCGTTGCTCCCCGCGTCGATGCAGGGCGAGTAGTCCTTCAGGGTCAGGTCGTCGTCCTCTGTACCCTCGTCCCCGTCGGGCCCGTCCAGATCCAGGAATCGCGGATTGGCCGACAAATTGCCCACGCCCGGCCACGACCCGTACAAGGTGGAGTCGGTCACGCAGACACTCGAGCCGTCGTTGTTG
>JAGOQT010000402.1 GCA_018007255.1 Phycisphaerae bacterium
GTGCGCACCCGCGCAGGACAAGGGCTCTTCATCCTCCGCATGGGGACCCAGCAGAGCGACCGGGTCCAGGTGGAGATCCGGGGCCACGACTTCGAGACCGCGGACCTGCTCGCCCAGCAGGTCAAGGGCCTGGTGGAGTCCGTGCCGGGCGTGACGGATGTGAGACTGAGCCGCGAGGCGGGCAATCCCGAGGAGCTGATCCTGATCGACCGCCAGAAGGCCGCGGACATGGGCCTGACCGTGTCCAAGATCGCCAACGCCCTGCAGACCATCCTGGGCGGCACGCGGGCCGGGTACTTCCGGCAGGCCGGGGACGAGTACACCATCCTGGTCAAGCTCCGCGACGCGGAGAAGTCCGACCTGGGGGACGTCCTGGACCTGACGATCACCAACGCAGAGGGGCGGCCCGTGGTCCTCCGCAACGTGGTGCAGGCCGGCCCGAGGACCGGCCCCGTCCTGATCGAGCGCAAGGACCAGGAGCGGATCATCACGGTCTCGGCCGACCTGAGTGGCCGGGACATGGGATCGGTCCTGGCCGACGTCCGCACACAGCTCCGCACGATCCCCGTGCCCCCGAATTTCTCCATCGTGTTCGGCGGCGACTACGAGGAGCAGCAGAGGTCGTATCGGGAGCTGACGCTGAGCTTCGTGCTGGCCCTGATCCTGGTCTACATGGTCATGGCCTGCCAGTACGAGTCCCTGCGAGACCCCTTTGTGGTCATGTTCTCCGTGCCCCTGGCCGCGATTGGGGTCCTGCTGATCCTGTTCCTGACCCGGACCACGCTCAACGTCCAGTCCTTCATCGGGTGCATCGTCCTGGGCGGGATCGTGGTCAACAACGCCATCCTCCTGGTCGACCACACCAACCTGCTCCGCCGGCGAGACGGGATGCCGTTGCGGGAGGCCATTGAAGAGGCCGGCCGGCGGCGCCTCCGGCCCATCTTGATGACGGCCCTGACCACAATCATCGGCTTGGTGCCCCTGGCCGTGGGCCTCGGCGAAGGGGGCGAAGCCCAGGCCCCGATGGCCAGGACGGTCATCGGCGGTCTGCTCAGCTCCACGCTGATCACGCTGGTCTTCGTGCCTGTGGTCTACTCGCTGTTTGAGCGGCTTGGGTCCAACCAAAGCAAAGGAGGGACGCAGACCTCGTGATGGAAGCCACGAAAACGCCCGTTTGGAGCACTGCCCGCCTTGTCTGTCTCTGCTCGGCCCTGCTGGGCCTCTGGTGGGGCCGCCCTTGCTGGTCCGAGGAGGCCTCGCAGGCGCGGCCTGCGGAGCCCAACGGGGTCGCTGCGGCCGCGAGCCCCCTGACCATCAACATCGAGCAGGCCATCCTCATGGCCGTGGAGAACAACGCGTCCCTGGCCGTGGAACGGGCCACCCCGGAGATCCTGCGTACCGTGGTGGAGGAGGAGAAGGCCGCCTTTGAACCGGTCCTGACCGGGGAGTTGGCCCCGCGCAGGACCGTGGCGGACCGGCTCTCCAGGGCCGGGTCCGGCATCGACCGATCCACGATCGTGGACTCCCTCACGGGCGCGGCCGGCCTGTCCAAGCCCTTTGCCACGGGCACGAGCGTGGGCCTGTCCGGGTCCATGAGCTACACGGACTCGTCCCTGTACAGCGACACCTTCACCTCGACCCGGCTGGGCGTCACGGTCACGCAGGCCCTGCTGCGGGGTCTGGACCTCCGCGCGAACCTGGCCCGCGTGGACCAGGCGAGACTGGACACCCGGATCTCCGAATACGAACTCCGAGGGTTCTCGGAGGTCCTCGTCGAGCAGGTCGAGTCCGCGTTCTGGGACTACGCCCTTGCGCAGCGCCAGATCGAGATCTACACCAATTCCGTGACCCTCGCGGAACAGCAGTTGTCCGAGACCCAGGAGCGGATCAAGATCGGGCGACTGGCCGAGACCGAGCTGGCCGCGGCCCAGGCCGAGGTGGCCCTGCGCAGGGAGAACCTGATCAACGCCCGGAGCACACTGGCCCAGCATCGCCTCACACTCCTCCGTCTGCTCAACCCCGCCGAGACGATCCGGTGGGACGCGGACGTGGTTCTGGAGTACCAGACGACCCTGCTGGGCGACCCGCTGGACCCCGTGGACCAGCACGTGCAGGTCGCCCTGCGCATGAGGCCCGACCTCAACCAGGCCCGGCTGCAGATCCAGAGGGGGGATCTGGAGGTCGTCCGGACCCGTAACGGCCTGCTCCCCAAGCTGGACCTGTTCATCGATCTGGGCAAGAGCGGATACGCGAACACCTTCGGCGACGCGATCGAGGACCTGGACGGACGCAGCTACGACGTCACGGCCGGGCTCCAGTTCGAATTCGCGCCCTCCAACCGCGCCGCCCGGGCCCGGCACACCCGCGCGAAGGTCACCCAACAGCAGCTCCGCCAATCCCTGGACAACCTCGCCCAGCTTGTCGAGGTCGATGTCCGCTCCGCCTACATCGAGGTCGAACGGACTCGCGAGCAGATCGCCGCCACGTCCGCCACCCGGACCTTCCAGGAGGAGAAGATCCGCGCAGAGACCGAGAAGTTCAGGGTGGGCCGATCCACCTCTCTGCTCGTGGCGCAGGCACAGAGGGACCTGGTGGCCAGCCAGATCGCGGAGATCCAGGCCGTGGTCAACTCCCTCAAGGCCCTGGTCGGCCTGTACCGGCTGGAAGGCTCCCTGCTCGAGCGCAGGGGCGTGGCTGCGCCGGGGGCGGAGCCCGTGGTCCTTCGGACGGGCCGGCAGCCGTGATCGGGTGTTGGGGGCCCGGTTCAAACCCCCTCTCTTCTCGCCTGCCTACGGATCAGGAAGAGACCTGGGCTATGACCTCGGCGGGGATGTCGAAGTTGGAGTAGGCGTTCTGCACGTCGTCGTGGTCGTCGATCGACTCCATGAGGTTGATGATCTTGCGGGCCGTGTTGGGGTCGGTGACACTGACCGTGCTCTTGGGCAGCATGGAGATCTCGGCCAGGGTCACGGGGATGCCCTTCTCCTCCAGGGCCTTCTTGATCGACTCAAAGGCCGTGGGCTCGCAGGTGATCTCATAGACGTCGCCGCTGGTGTTCATGTCTTCCGCCCCTGCGCCCAGGACGAGGTCCATGAGGTCCTCTTCCTTCGCCGACGAGGTGCCGACCGTGATCAG
>JAGOQT010000065.1 GCA_018007255.1 Phycisphaerae bacterium
CTCCAAGCTGATCCTGGCGACCAAGGCCGAGTACGCGGATCGCAAGGGTCTGCGTCGAACGGATCGGATCCTGGCCCAGAACCGCCTCCTGGGTTCTCTGGGCACGGCCTTCACACCCGTCGCCAATGCCGCCCTGGCGAGCCGGGCCGTTGGACCGATCTTGGATAAGGCCGTGGGGCTCGACGGACAGCGGCGCATGCCTGCCTTTGCACGGGGATCGTTCCTGCGAGCAGGCCGCAATACGCTGAAGCGATGGGGTGCGGTCGCCTCGCCCATCGACCGCGTGGTGTACCTCATCGACGCCTACGCCAACTACTACGACCACGCCTTGGGCCTGGCCGTGTTGAAGGTCTTGAGGGCCAACCAGATCGAGGTCGTCCTGCCCCGCCAGCGGCCCGTGCCGTTGCCGGCGATCACCTATGGCGACGCGGGGCGGGCCAGACGGGACATGGCCTTCCTGGTCCGCACCCTTGCGCCCTGGGTCGGGAAGGGCTACCGGGTGGTCTGTTCGGAACCGAGCGCGGCCCTGGCCCTTCGTGATGAGCTCCGGCACTGCGTGGCCGGACCCGAGGCCGAACAGGTGGCCGGACAGACCATTGAACTCATGTCCTATCTCTGGGACTTGCACAGCCAGGGCAGACTGAGGGCGCCGGCCTCGAGGGCGCAAGGGGAGTACGCCTATCACCGCCCGTGCCATCTCATGGCCCTGACCGACGGCATGCCCGGAATCCAGTTGATCACGGCCCTGAGCGACGTCCGGGTGACCGAGTTGAAGGCCGGGTGCTGCGGCCTGGCCGGGACCTACGGGATGCAGAAGGCGCATCGGGACATCTCCGCGAGGATGGCCCGTCGGCTCAGCGCGGCCCTGGCCGCCCTGGAGACCCCCGCGGTGCTCACGGAGTGCTCGGCCTGCAGGATGCAGATCGAGCATCTCAGCGGCGGCCGGTGCACCGTGCGCCACCCGATACAGGTCTTGGCCGCGGCCTGCGGGGATGGACTTCCCGGACCTCGGAGATCGTCTTCCCGCTGAGGATTATCCGTTGGTGGATTGAGTCATTCACATTGGAGCCGACCTTGGATTCTTGCAGATATAGAGGAGAGCAGACTACCTTTAAGGTCATCGGTCCACTGCGACGGCAGTGCCTGTTTGACGGATGCTACTTCGTTTCTAACCATGACACGCAAGTCGGGCCGATGACCTTTTATTCTGCGCCCGGCCTTCGTCCCCGCAGGACGGGGGCCGCAACGGGAGGGTCGGCCGAGTTCGCGGCCTTGGGAGACCACCCGTGCCTTCCGGTCGCGTAGGGCACCAGGGAGGCTTCCGGCTGGAGACCCTGGACGAGGGTTGGCTGGTAGGGCGGTTCGCCGCGCTCGATCCACTCCACATCCCCCACCTGGTGACCACACGACAGGGACCTGATGTCCAGGCCGTCCGTCATGACACGGATCGGATTGGCGAGCAGATCTCCCGTGTGCTGAATCTCAGAGGGACCGCGTTCTTGAAGCAGGTTCACGGCGGAGAGGTCCTGGTCTGCGAAAGCGGGGGCCTTCAGGGCCAGGCAGACGGGCTCTGCACCACGGTGCCGGGCCTGGGCCTCATGGGCAAGAGCGGAGACTGCCCCCTGGTCCTCATGGCCGATCGCGGGGCCAGGGCCGTGGGGTTTGCCCATGCCTCTTGGCGGGCCACTGTGGCCGGGGTAGTCCCCAGTCTGGTGGACCGGATGAAGGGGCTCGGCTGCCGAGCACAGGACCTGGTGGCCTGCATCTGCCCATCGGTCGGGCCGGACTGCTATGAGGTGGGCCAGGAGGTGGTTGAGGCGGCACTCCGGGGGATCGGGCCGCATGCGCAGGCCTTCTTCCGACCCGGCCCGGTCCGGCCCCACTTCGACCTGTGGGCGGCGAACGTGGACGCCCTGCGCCGCTGCGGCGTCCAGAGGCAGGACATCCATGTGGCAGGAGTCTGCACCGTGTGCCACGCCGACCTCTTCCCCAGCCACCGCAGGGAGGGACCTGACGCAGGGCGATTCGCGGCCGTCATCGGCATTAGGGTCAGACCTTAAAATACTAATTAAGCTTGACATGGGCCAGCTCCTCGTACAGACTGTCCACCATGGCCAGACCGATTCGAATCGAGCCCGAGGCAGCCTTCGCAGCGGGGCGGCGGCAAGTGTCCAGGTCAGGAGGCTGGGGGCCAGTCTGGCGAGAGATCGCAAGCTCTCCGAGTGGGTTGCGAAGATGGAGTCCCGACTTCGGGAGGAGTGTCCAAGTGCGTAATTCAAGGTCCGACCGCGACGTTCCCTGGCCTTCCGGGCATGTGCAGCCCAGCCACCCCCGCCGGGGACTGCTGTCCACCCCCGGGGGCGGCGATGCTACTTGTGCATATCCTCGGCGTCCCTGACTCGGGCGCCAGGCGGACACAGGGAACCCCTCCACAGGTCTTTTCAAGAGAATTTTGATTTTCCTCTTGCATATTTGATTTTAGTCAAATAACATTGTGACAAATCAAAGTCGGGAGGTTGACTTATGAGCGCATCGAAGAAGCCGAAGGCCGGAAGGCGCAAGAAGACCGTAGCCGAGCTTACGGAGGCCGAGTGGGAGATCATGCGGGTGGTCTGGGAGAAGGAGCCATGTGCGGCCGGCGCCGTGCAGGAGGCGCTGGCCGCGACCCGGGACTGGTGCTACGCCACCGTCAAGCTCACCATGGATCGCATGGTCGGCAAGGGCTTCCTCCAGATCGAGCGAATCCGCAACCTGCAACTGTTCCGTTCGTGCATCAGCGAGGTCGAAGCCCGGCGGGGCGAGGTCCGCAAGATGCTCGGGCGGGCCTTTGGCGGGGCACTGACGCCCATGCTGAAGTTCCTCATCGAGCATGAGGGGCTCTCGAAAGAGGAGGCCGTGGAGCTGCGCGGGCTGGTGAAGAAGGCTGAGAAGGGGGAAGATTGACCCTGTGGATTCACAGGAGTGGGAGGTCCACCCATGGTCGCGATCATCAACGAGTGTGTGAATGGCTTGAATCACCTCGGCGACGCATTCAGCCGGTACGCGGTCGGGGCACTTCTGCAATCGGCGGTGCTGGTCATCGTGCTCTTCGGCATCGACCTGCTGCTGCGCAGGCGGGTGCTCGCCGTCTTTCGCTACTGCATCTGGCTGCTCGTGCTCGTGAAGTTGATCCTGCCGCCGACGCTTTCCCTGCCGACGGGGATCGGATACTGGGTCCCGGACCGTGTGCCCACCGGCACTGTCGTCGTATCGGAGCATCTTGCCGACATCGACCGAGTTGAAGCAGGGGGAGAGCCCCCTCCGTTGCCTCCTCAACCATCGAATGCCGTCCCTCCGGTCCAGCCTTCCGCAAGCGTCATGGAGGCGGATGGCCGTGCGACACCTGGCGCTGTGAGTCTGATCCCGGTCACCTGGAAGGCAATCCTCCTGCTGTTCTGGCTCGCAGGGATGCTTGGCTTCGTGGTTGTGCTCGCCCAGCGCATGCGGTTTGTCAGGGGACTTGTCGCGGCCGGTACGGCTGCACAGGGTCAGTTGGTCGATCTTCTCGAGACGTGCCGCCGGCAGATCGGGGTCCGTAGGCAGATCGAAGTGCGAACCTCGGATGCCTTGTCCAGCCCGGCCGTCTGCGGCCTGCTGCGACCCACGATCCTGATGCCGAGTTCGCTCGTTGACAAGCTCTCACCCGAAGGGCTCAAGGCCACCCTGATCCATGAACTGGCCCACATCAAGCGGGCCGACCTGTGGGTCAACGCCGTGCAGACGCTCCTGCAGGTCGTGTACTTCTACAATCCGTTCGTGTGGCTCGCCAACGCCATGATCCGTCGAACGTGCGAGGAGGCGGTGGATGAGACGGTCCTCGTGGCCCTCGGCGGTCGAGCCGGCGACTACAGCAACACCCTTATCAGCATCGGCGAAATGGCGTTCTGGAAAGCCGACTTCGGCCTGCGCCTGGTCGGCGTAGCGGAATCGAAACGAGCCTTGAAACGGAGGATCCAACACATGCTGACACGACCTATACCCCAAACCGCAAGAATCGGCGCCCTCGGCACCATCGCCATCCTTCTCATCGCGGTCGTCCTGCTGCCCATGGCCAGAGGCGAGAGGTCTGGCCAGGAGGCGTCCGTGCCTTCAGGGGCAGCTACGGTACAAGCGAGCGAGACCACTTCTTCTGCGGAAGTAGGCGATGTGTTTGTTGATCCGAACACCGGGGTCAAGTTCGTGTTGGCCAAGACGATCTCCGGAGCCAACGATGTGATTGGGCATGTCAACAAGTTGATTATGTCGCCCGATGCGCGTTTCCTGCTCTTTTGGGGGCGTGTCATCCCGCTCGATGGAACCGAGACCTTCCGCTACACCGAGCATTCTGGTGCTGGTGATGTCAGCAACGTGGCGGTATCTCCCAATGGCCGAACCATCGCCCATGGACAAGACAGGGTCTGGTTGCAGCCTGTATCCCCCGAGACGCTGCGCCCGGATGGTCCTGCCAGGAAGCTCCTGGACCTGAAAGGGGGACGCTTGGCCATCCAGGGACGGCAAGCCATCTACTGGACGCAGGACTCACAGACGGTCTTCTTCCCGGCCTTTGATGCGGAGGGCCGGGTACAGCAGTACGCTTTCTCGGCGGCGACCGGCGCCCCGGTCAGCTACCCGGACGCCGCATCGACGGGGCTGCCCTCGCCGGATGGGAAGTGTGTCGCCCTGACCCTGACCGACCCCGCCGGGGGATTCTGGGTGAAGCCGATGGGCGACGGCGCCGCGCGAATGCTGTGCGAGCAGTGGCCGAACCCAATGTGTTGGTCCCAGGATGGGCAGTGGCTGATCGGAGCACGACGGCTGTTCGGAGGTCGACGGTGGGAAGGGGTGGGATTCGTGCGATACCCTGAGGGCCAGGAGTACCTCATTTCCTGGCCGATGGAACTGGAGACGAATTCGGTGCTCTGTGTGGGGCCGTCTGCCGATCGGAGCAAGCTCTTCTTCTATCAAGCAAGCACGAAGCTCACGTATGGGGTCCGGGTCGCGTCGGCGGAGGGCACGGCCCTCAGCGAGGTGGACGTCGGGTCGTCTTACACGACTGAGGGCTTCCAATGGGCACCCGATGGGAAGACAGTGTTTCACCATGCACGGAGTGAGCAGGGGGAAAGCAGTTCAGAGTGGGAAACCGGTCTATTCGCGAGTTCCTTCTCCGGGGACAAGCCCGTTCAGTTCACCCTCCAGCCCACCGTCTCCGCCAAAGCCACGCTCCTGTCCGTATCTCCCGACAGCAAGTGGCTGCTCTTCACCCCGGCCCAGGAATCCGGTAGCGGCACGGCGGATTTGAACGTGATACCCCTGTCCATGGCCGACCACAAGGCGAGTGGACCAGCCACCGTGCTATGTCACATGACACCCCCGGCGCGAGGAAGCTCACTTACCTCGGTATCGTCGGCCTGGTCGCCCGACAGCACGCGGGTCGCACTGGCCTGCAAGGCGGATGGCGTGAACGAGCAGGATATCTGGGTCGCTTTCACTGATGGTAGAGCGCCGATCCGCCTCACTCAGACGGCAGCGATTGAACGCGAGCTGAAGTGGTCGCCCGACGGGAAGATGCTGGGTTTCGTCTCCGATGATGCGGGCGTCGGCGAGCTTAGGGTGATCCCAAGTGCTGGTGGAGCCGCGGTGGTGATCCGCAAAGGCACGCCGAAATGGGGATGGTCGCCGGACAGCAGGTCTCTGACCATTGAGGAGGAAGGCATGCTGGTGCGTCAGCCCTTGGCCGGCGGCAAGGCCGAGCCCATCGTCAACTTGCAGGAGTTCGGAATCGAGGGGTTGAAATGGCACGGTTGGAGCCCCGACGGCAGCCGACTGGCCGTGGCCCACTGGAAACGGGCTGCTGGAGCTCCACGGCGTTCTTGCGGGCAACTTCTGTTCGCACGCGTTGAAGGAGGTCGCCTGCAGGAAACAGGGGCAGTGGATATGGGTCCAGCGACCAACACTTGGAGCCATGCCTGGTCGCCGGACGGCACGCACGTGGCGTATGAGTGCGAGGGTCTTGCAGCTGTGAGGCCCGAGGGGCGGCTCTATGCGGTGGCCGTGGACGACGTCGTGAAGAGAATCGAGGCAGGAGCGATTCCGCCCACCCGGCCCAAGGCTGCCACACCCGCTGTCACGGAAGACCCATTTGAATCCACACTCACCCCGCAACCGGAACCCGTCACCGGTCCCGTCTTCTCGGACAACTTTGACGGTGGGCTGTCCAAGTATTGGCAGATTCTGGGTTGGAACACCAAGGCAGCACCTGCGCCGGCCCATGCGATCGAGAACGGTCAGTTGATGCTTGCGAATTCCAGTGCCCGCCTGAGCCAAATAGACTGGGCGGACTACCTCGTGACCGTTCGTGTCTGCCTGAAGGAGGGGGCAGCCCCTGGGCGGGGAGGTGTAGCGATTCACACGCGGGCAACACCCGCCAACTTCGGCATCAAGGGCATGGATCAGTACGCTTTCCTATTCATCTGGGGCAACAACGCTCCATCAAACGGGTTGCGGCTCGACCTCCTCTATCATATTGCATCAGGCGCGCAAAACGGGGCCACTCTGGGCAGATATCCCTGCACTCTGGTCCACGGCAAGTGGTACAAGCTGGCATTCGAAGTCCGGGGTGAGCAGTTGCGAGGGTATCTGGATGACAAGCTGGTGATTGAGGCAGTAGACTCGCGGCTGTCCAAGGGTGCTCCGTGGATTACCGCTACCGGGTCCCCTGTCCTGTTCGACGATTTCAGCGTGCGGCGCCTGCCATAGGAAGGGTCAGACCTTAACATAACAATCAAGCTTGACATCTGCCAGCCCACTGCGTAGACTGTCCCTCGTGGTCGGACCGATCCGAGTCGAGTATGATGCGGCCTGTTAGGACGGCTGCCAGGAGGCGTGTATGCCCGGCCATCTGAAAGAGGCGGTCTTGTGGAAGGCGGAGGCCGACAAGGTCCGGTGCGGCCTGTGCAGCCACCGATGTCTGATCGCCGAGGGGCACACGGGGCGTTGCGGGGTCCGCAAGAACGTGTGCGGGATTCTGTACAGCCTCAACTACGACAGGATCTGCGGGGCCCACGCGGACCCCATCGAGAAGAAGCCGCTGTACCATTTCTATCCGGGTTCGCGGAGCTTCTCGATCGCGGCCGAGGGCTGCAACTTCCGGTGTGACTTCTGTCAGAACTGGCAGATCAGCCAGTCGCCCGTGGAGTCGGGCCGGATCGGCGGGGAGCCGGCCAGTCCGGAGCGGATCGTGGAGGCCGCGGTGCGGTGCGGGTGCAGGAGCCTCTCCTATACCTACACCGAGCCCACGGTCTTCATGGAGCTGGCCGCGGACTGTGCCCGCCTGGCCCAGGAGAAGGGGCTGGCCAATGTCTTTGTGAGCAATGGGTACCTGACCCCCGAGGCCGTCGACTTCGCCGCGCACTGGCTCGACGCGATCAACGTGGACCTCAAGGCCTTTGCGGACGAGTATTACCGTCGGCTGTGTAAGGCCAGGCTCCAGCCGGTGCTGGACACGATCCGGCAGATCGCCAGGGATACCCGGATCTGGATCGAGGTCACGACCCTCCTGGTGCCCGGCCAGAACGACGGGGAGGATCAACTCAAGGCCCTGGCGGAGTGGCTGGTCCGCGAGGCCGGTCCCCAAGTCCCCTGGCACATCAGCAGGTTCTACCCGCAGTACAAGCTCACGGACGCTGTCCCCACCCCCCTCGAGGACCTGCGCAAGGCCCATGCGATCGGCAAGGCCGCGGGCCTGCAGTACGTGTATCTGGGGAACATGCCCGGGGCCTCGGAGGAGAACACTTTCTGCCACGCCTGCGGCCGCCTGCTCATCGAGCGGTCCGGCTACACGATCGTGAGCCATCATATTAGGGATTCATGTTGTCCTGATTGTGGGGCGAGGGTGCATGGGGTCGGTTGGCCGCAGGGGCAGTGAGGCGGGCCCGGCGCACAGGGCCGGTCACCAGGGCCGCGAGGCCGGTCACTCGAAGAGCAGCCTCTGACTATCCACCGGCTTGGACTTGCGCGGGATCTCGGTGCGGGTCTGGTCCACCAACTCCTGTTCAATCGCCTCCAGGAAGGGGCTCCTGGCCAGTTGGAGGTGCTTGCCGTGCAAGACCCTGGACCGGGCCCAGGTCAGGTAGAGCCAGTGCCTTGCGCGGGTCATGCCCACATAGAGCAGACGCCGTTCCTCATCGAGGTCGGCCTGGCGGCGTTCGAGGAGGTGGTAGGGCAATAGCCCATCTTCGCACCCCACCACAAACACGCAGCCGAACTCGAGGCCCTTGGAGGCGTGGAGGGTCATCACGGCGACCCTCTCCACATGGGGCCTGTAGGCGTCCATGGGACCGGCCAGGTCCGCCTGGCGGATGAGGTCCTGTGCGGTGGTGGCCTGTTCGCCCGCCCAGTCCAGCAGCTCCTGGATCGCGGGGTCGTGCCTGTCCTTGTGAAAGCACCTGTCGATCACCTCCTTCAGGGCGTCCGTTGCGGGCCGGTCCGGATCGAAGGCGACCTGCCCCAGTCGCAGGCCCCGTTCTGCGAGCCTGTCGCGGAGGAACGGACGGTCCGGGGACAAGGCAAGCCTCAGACAGTCCACCACGGACCGCACCGGTTCCTGCCTGAAGAACGGCTCCTGGCCGATCCCCTGGAAGGGGATGCTGTGGTCGGTGAGGGCCTTCTCGATCGCCGGCATCTGGGCCGCGGTCCTGCACAGGACCGCGAAGTCCGACAGACTCGCTGTGTCTTTGTGGCCCTGACCGTCCGCGATCTGGCTGTCCAGGGAGAAGAAACGCAGGCCGCCGATCATCCGCTCTATGGTCCTGGCCACGAACTCCGCCTCGGCCTTGTCCGTGGGGTGCTGGACCATCTGGAGCCTTACACCGCGGGCCAATCCCTGCAACATGGACGGAGACGCTCCGTCGGTGGCGGCGGCGACGACCTGGCTCGAGGCCTGCAGGATCATGTCTGAGCAGCGGTAGCTCGTGGCCAGCCGATAGACCCGGGCCCCTGGGTAGTCCTGCACGAACTGTCCGATGAATCGGGCGTCCGCGCCGCGAAAACCGTAGATCGCCTGGTTGGGATCGCCGACTGCGCACAGGTTGGCGTCCGGTCCCGGGCACAACAGTCGGACCATCCGGTGCTGGCCCAGGTTCACGTCCTGGTACTCATCCACCAGGACCCACCGGTACCGGTCCCTGGTCTTCGCTGCGATCCGGGGATCGTCCATAAGCAGTCGGGTGGGGCGAGCGACCAGGTCCTCCAGGTCCAAGAGACCCTGGTCGCGGAGCCGGTCTTGATAGCGGAGGTAGATCGGTCCCGTGTCCCCCTCCAGGACCTCCTGGGGCAAGAGGAGCCGCTGCTTGGCGGAGGCGATCGCGTCCCCCATGGCCTTGACCTGCGTCTTGGCACAGCCGCACGCGCGCAGGACCCGGTCCTTGTCGTCCTGGTCCAGGATGACCCAGTCCTCGCAGAGGTGTTCCCGCAGGATCGCGTACCCCAGGGCGTGGAACGTGCACACCGTGATCGCCTGTGCGGTGCGGGCCGGGAGCATCCTCTCCAGTCGCCCCCGCACCTCTTGGGCGGCCTTGTTCGTGAACGTCACCGCGAGGAGGTGTTCCGGCGGGACGCCGTGGTTCTGGATCAGGTTCGCGATCCTGCAGGTCAGGACCCGGGTCTTGCCCGTGCCCGGACCGGCCAGGATCAAGGCAGGCCCCTTGAGGTGGCTCGCGGCCTGGGCCTGCTGGGGATTCAGGCCTGTCAGGGGATCGTGGACGCCGGCATCTGCATGCGCGGGTCCTTGCGGTTCTGGGGGGGCCGCGGTCCTTGGCGCGGGGGGCCCGGATTCTACGTGGCCGGGTGAATCGGGCAGGGGTTCTTGGTTGTGGGGGGACAGGTCCGCGAACAAGAGGCCTTGCCTGCCCAGATCCCTCCTCTCCAGGTCGGAGAAGACCTTGATGACGCCGTACTCGCCGTCATAGCCCTCCTGGATGTGGACCTTGCCCTCCCGCATCCTCCTCACCGCCTCCGCCACGACCGGACCGCCTGCCTGTTGGATGCGATCGAGGGGCTGGTGGAGCAGGACGTCGAACTCGGATCCGCACCGGTCCACCAAGTCCATGTACTGCAGCGTCACCTTCCTGGAATCGGGGCCTGTCCCCGCGATCTCCGACAGGACCTCGCGGAGGGGGATGAGCGATCGGAAGGGGTGGCGGTTGGGGCGATCGAAGCAGTCCTGTCGATCCGCAAGCTCCATCACGCGGCTCAGGACCCCCACGGTGACCTTTCTGTCGCAGACCGGGCAGACTGCATCGTGCCTGGCGGTCTCGTCCGGATGCCAGTGGACCTCGCACTTGCGGTGCCCGTCGTGGTAGTACTTGCCTTCCTGTGGGAAGAACTCGATCGTGCCGCAGAACCGGCCGGGGTCGCCCGTCCGGATGGCCTCCGCGATGGCGGGATACGACAGGTCCGTGCAGAACAGGTTCGCCTCCCTGCCGAGCTTGTCTGGGGAGTGGGCGTCGGAGTTGGAGAGGATGGTGAACCGGTCCAGGAACCGGCATCGCCAGTTCATGGCCGGGTCGCTGGACAGCCCGGTCTCCACCGCGTGGATGTGATCGGCCAGGTCGCCGTAGCACTCCTCGATCGAATCAAACCCGCTCTTGTCGCCCAGGGCGGAGAACCAGGGTGTCCAGATGTGGGCGGGGATGAACAGGATGTCCGGATGGGCCTCGAGGGCGATCTCCAAGAGATCGCGAGAGTCCAGGCCCAGGATGGGTCTTCCGTCGGAGGTGATGTTGCCGATCTTCGCGAGCTGCCGCTGGATCCTCTCCACGGTCCCGAAGTCGGGCGCCAGGAGTACATGGTGGACCTTGCGGGTCCTATCGCCCTTCTTGTAGATCGTGCTGATCTCGGCGGACAGGAGGAAGCGGACCGGCCTGTCGAGGGCGGCCTCGGCAATCCCCTCGCGGATCCGATACTCCGGCTTGAGCCGATACAGCCCGGGCTCTCCGGGGCTGAGCTTGGTTCGCAGCTCCTCGGTCCATCCGGGATGGGTGAAGTCCCCGGTGCCGATCACGGTGAGCCCCTTGATCCGGGCCCGGTGGTCCAGGTGTTCAGGGTCCAAGTCCTTGCTGGTGGCCACGGAGCGATGCGAGTGGATGTGCAGGTCGGCGATGAACCGGTCCGTCATAGACTTCTCCTACCGTCTCGGGTCCTTACACCGGTCAGGGGACGCATCCGCACACGGACCCGGTCGGACCAGATTAGCCGCCGGCTCGGCCCGCGGCAAACGGATTCCGCAGCCTGCGCGCACGCCCTGCGCCTTGTGTCTTGCGTTTGGCCTCCGGCCCAGGGTATACTGTCTGCCCAAGAAACAGATGCACGCCGTGTTGGCAGGGATGGCCAGGTGATGACGATTTCCGAGAAATGGAAGAGCCTGCTGCGGATCGCCGGTGTCAGTGCGGCTGTGGCCGTGGTGGGTACAGGCTTTCTCCTCGCAGAGCGATCCCTGAGGACCTCCGAACAGCCGATCATGGGGCCGTTGGTCCTGGAGGATATCCCGGTATGGGTGGACCAGAGCCCCCTCCTGCATGAGAAGATCACGACCGCGGTGGGGGGCGCGACCTTTCCTCTGGAGGAGGACGTGGCCTCCGGTCTGGCCGCGGGCCTCTCCGGCCTGGTCTGGCTGGAGGACGTGCAGGTACGGGTCACGCCGGAGGACGTCCGCATACGCGGCCTGTGGCGGAGACCCGCCGCCCTCCTGGCCGTGGGGTCCGAGAAGTTCTATGTCGATCAGGACCGGGTGGTCTTGGACTACGTGGACCTGCCCTACCTGGGCGTCAAGTGGGTCTTCGGCGTGCAGTTGCCCAAGGTCCCGCTGCCGGGAGAGGTCCTGGACAGGGGAGACCTGCAGGAGGCCATCGACTTGCTGGCCCTGCTGGAGTACATGGACATCCGGTCCACGCCCGCCAAGCCCCTGCTGGCCGAGATCGAGGGTGTGGACGTCGACAACTACCAAGGCCGCAGGAACCCCCACAAGCCGCACGTGGTCCTGGTCGCCAAGGACGGGACCCAGGTCATCTGGGGGGCCGAGATCGGGGCCTATGGAAGGTATGTGGAGGCCAAGGACGAGGAGAAGCTGGCAGGGCTCTACTCCTACTACAAGGAGTGCGGGACCCTCATGGGGCTGGTCAAGTACATCGACCTCCGCGCCCTCCAGTCTGAGGTGCCCTCACCGATCGACCTCGTTCCGGCCACGGGCCGTTGAGCGCAGTGGCCAGGTCCACATACCGGTAGGGGACGGCGTACTGGATGCACAGGGCCTTGAGCCGGACCAGGGCCGACTCGGCGATCCCGGACTGGGCTTGGGTGTCCAGGCCGCACCTGAAGATCCTGCACCCCGCGAACCGGATGGCGTACACGGTGCACAGCCCCCCCTCGTTGTACGGACACCGCCCGGAGGGCATGGGCCGGACCGGTTCGCCGCCCAGTCCTTGGCGAAAGGCGATCCACTCCGGCGTGGTCAGGAAGAGGCGGTGGCCGTAGGCCTCCAGGTCGCAGCATCGGCCGCACCGCCGACACGCGCTGGCCGGACCCCCGGCCTGGATCGCAGCCTGATCCAACCATTCGTAGATCGCCGCGACCTCCCGCACGAGGGCCTGCTCAGTCCTTGAGCCGTTCGATCTCGTCATGGGTGTAGACCCTGCCGCGGTTGATCCCGGAGCACCTCTGGGCCGCGTGGCACCACGCCTCCGGGCTGGCCAGGTTGGCGGCCCAGAAGGGCCATGTCCGGCACTGTCTCGGCCGCACGGCATAGATCTGGCACCGCCTCTGGCCCTCGATGGTCTTGAGGAAGATGCAGTCCCGGGTCCGCGGGTCTTCGATGATCGTGGTGCGACGCCCCTCCCTGCGAACGAGCTGGGCCCGGACGTCCCGGATCGGCAGGTCCAGGACCCCGGCGATGGCCGCGATCTCCTCCGCTGTGACCCAGATGTACCCCTCCGCGGGGCCGGAGCAGCAACGGCCGCACTGGGCGCACTCGAAGTGGAGCCCCGCGACGTACCAGCACGCCTGGGCCATGGGGTCTACCACCGCAACACCGCGCCGGTATCCGCGCTGGTGGCCAGGGCTGCGTACTTGGCCAGGCAGCCCTTGGTGATCCTGGGGGCTGGGGCCTTCCAGACCTTCTTGCGGCCGTCCAGTTCCTTGGCGGCCAGCTTGACCTCGATCCGGTTGGCCGGCAGGTCGATCTCGATCACGTCGCCGTCCTTGAGCAGGCCGATGGGCCCCCCGACCGCGGCCTCAGGGCTGACGTGGCCGATGCAGGCCCCTCGTGTGCCGCCCGAGAACCGGCCGTCCGTGATCAGGGCAACGGATTCCCCGAGACCCGCCCCCATGATGTAGCTGGTGGGGCTGAGCATCTCCTGCATCCCAGGACCCCCCTTGGGACCTTCGTACCGGATGACGACCACGTCCCCCGCCTTGACCTTGCCTGCCAGGATGCCCTCGCAGGCTGCCTCCTGGCTCTCGAAGATCACGGCAGGGCCTGTGTGCCGGAGCATGGACGGGGCCACGCCCGCGGTCTTGACGACGGCCCCATGGGGTGCGAGGTTGCCCTTGAGTATGGCCAGGCCCCCGGTCTTGGAGTAGGCCTTCTCCAGGGGGTGAATGCAGTCCGGGTTCTTGATCGCTGCGCCCTTGATCCGCTCGCCCAGGGTCACGCCCGAGACCGTCATGCAGTCCAGGTTGAGCAGCCCCGGGATCCGGCCGACCTCTTTGAGGATCGCGGAGATCCCGCCTGCGGAGTCCACATCCTCCACGTGCCATGCGCTGGAGGGCGAGACCTTGCAGATGTTGGGGCACCGGGCGCTGAGCTGGTTGATCCGCTCCAGACCGTAGGCGATCCCCGCCTCGCTGGCGATCGCAAGGGTGTGCAGGACGGTGTTGGTCGAGCCGCCCATGGCCATGTCCAGGACCAGGGCGTTGTCCATGGACTTGGGGCCGATGATGTCCAGGGGCTTGATGTCCTTCTCCACCAGGGTCACGACCTGGTGGCCTGCGGCCTTGTACAGTTCCTGACGTCTGGGGTCTACAGCCAGGATCGTCCCGTTGCCGGGCAGGGCCATGCCGATGGCCTCGCACAGGCAGTTCATGGAGTTGGCCGTGAACATCCCGGAGCAGCTGCCGGGCGTGGGGCAGCCGCTGCATTCCAGATCCCGGAGTCGGTCCTCGGTGATCTTCTGGACGTTGTACGCGGCCACCCCCTCGAAGATGCTGATCAGGTCCACGGCCTGTCCGTCGCGGGTCCGGCCGGCCTTCATCGGGCCTCCGGACACAAAGACCGTCGGGATGTTCAGCCGGACTGCGGCCATGAGCATGCCCGGGATGATCTTGTCGCAGTTGGGGATGCAGATCAGTCCGTCGAAGCAGTGGGC
>JAGOQT010000405.1 GCA_018007255.1 Phycisphaerae bacterium
GCCGCAACACCGGCCGCGTCGAGGCTCTCCTTCTCGACCAGACCGATGACCGATGACGCAACGAGCTGCACCCTCTCGCGTTCCGTTCGAAATGATGGCAGGACTACCGAGAGAAGCGCATCCAGGTCCACATCCGCGACCTCCGCTCTCTTCAGCCAGACGCATACCCCAAAGAGCCTGGCAACGGACATGAGTTCTCTCAGTTCGGGGAATGCCGCGGCGTAATCCAGGTAGTGTGCATTCAGGTGGTCGATGTTCTGACGAATCGCGGGGCTGAGCGACCTCGCCTTGAACTGCTCAAACTGCTCCGGCGTCTGAAAATCGGATCGACTCCGCTCGGCATCGGCGGTGAATTGGGCCTTGCGAATGGCAGCCATGCTGTAGTCAAGGTCAGAGTCTACCACAATGGACTCAGGGTAATACCAGAAACGGGTCCCTTGCCACTTGCCGTCCCCTGTGGACTCGCGCATGGCCACTAACTCGCGCTCTGCCGACGTTAAGAATGACGGTATGCGTGCCCGAACGCTGCTGCGGACGTCATGCATTGAACGGGGGTCCAGCCCGCAGGTCAGGGTCTTGAATCGTTTGTCGGCCTCCAAGACCACACCGCCCACATAGGTGTCTTCAAGAAGGCCTCCGAAGTTGACGGTCACCTTCGTGGGATCACGATGTGGATCCAGGCTCACGAAGGCTTCATTGTCACCCGCATGGAAGACCGCCCGATAGGCCACCGCCAAATCGGCAATGCTCACGGGCGACTTCTCTTGAGGTGACGGATTCGGTTTGCTGGCAAGAAGAGTCAGGCCGTCTCTTGGGTCAAGTCGCCCGCCCTCGATTGTACCTTGTTCTTGGAGGAACATCCGGAGGCCGGCCAAGTCGAGCGTCTTCTTCCCTGCCGGAGCCGGGAATGAATCCGCGATGACCACATGCGGAGTCAGGTTCAGTCTCAACTCCAGACGCGAGTAGTCATTCCCATAGGCAAAGATCTCGACTGTGAGGCGGGCAGACGCAGTATTGGGCAGCAATCCAGCCAGTACGTGGCGAATCACCCCATAGTCTCGTCGATAGTTCTCCACGGGGTCATCCCCAGGAAGGAATACCCTGGCCTTCTCATTCCCATCGAAGTAGACCTTGATCGTCCCAGACCGAAGGATGGCTGCCCAGGCCGGCTGTTCTGACCCGGGGGGAACTGCCTCTCCGCTTCAACATAGGGTCTGCCGGCGGGAGGGCCGTTCATGTCCAGGACATGAGAGAGCAGAGCGGAGAAAGGTGCAAGGAACGGTTGTAGGCTCCCCCTGAGGTGGGGTCGCTGGACCACCTGTGATATGACCTCTCCGAGTGTCTCGCCTGACTGAGTGATCTGGCTGGTGTCAACGAGATCCCCATAGCTCACGCTAACCCATCCGCCTGAACCGGCTTGGGCCTCCGGCCGTCTTGCCGGAGGGGGAGGATCTCCCGAACCGGCGTGACCGAGGTTGGATGCCTGGAACAGAAGACCGAGGCAGATGATTGGGGGTACTATGGATGCTCGCCCGTTCGTTGTCGCCGGCATACGATTCCCTTTCACCTGCCAGGACAAAGTAACGCCCTCCCCCAGGCACCGCAATGGCTCGCTAAGGAAAACGGGTGCACATCTTGAATTGGCAACTTCTCGACGAGGACCTCTGCACCCTTGGCAGTGCTCGAATGGCTATGGTCATGTGAAAGGGACCCACCCGGTCGCCGCGGTGTTTCTACGGCCGATACCAGGCAGGGGGCGCGTCTGGGGGCAGGTCGTTGGCGGGGCTCACCCGGACTCCGCAACAGGACAGATGCAGGTCATGCGTGGAAGGGTCGGCATCCTCAGGCCGGGCACGCGTGCGGTCAGGACCGGGGCGGGGATGCCCTGCGGATCACTCGCCCGGGTCCCTTCGCCGCCGGTCCGCGGAGGCGTGCACGGCCTGCCTTTTCGCGGGCGGGGTCAGGCCGTGGGGCTTGTCCACCTTGGAGTATCCCAGGGCCTTGACCACCTCCAGGACTTCGGTCCATGTCGGGAAGGGTCTGGCGTTGAGCTGCTTGTAGTCCTCAATCGCCATCAGGAACTCCATCTGCTCGTCCGACATCCGGCCTTCCTCGGCGGCCCGCCGCTCCTCGCTCAGTCGCCGACCGGGGCCCCGACGACGGTCAAGTCCGATCCTTCGCTCCACGACCGCCTGCCTGCGGTCCTTGCCGTCCCATCGACCAACTACAGGTTCTTCACGCATGGACACACCTATTCTGACCCGAGTTCATTGGGCCGCCTATCTCGCTCGGAGCTGAGAGAACCGGACACACGACCTCCGCCCTGCAGAGCGGATCAGTAGTCTTCGTCGTCCTCGCCGACCCCGTGTTCGTCTTCCTCGTCCTCCTCCTCGTCGTCCTCCATGCCCATGTCGTAGAAGTCATCGTGCGTTTCTTGGGCTTCGATGATCACATGGGCCTCGTCCAGGTTTTCTTCCGGCACGAGGATCGAGAGGCACCGTTCCCCGGCGAACCCCTCCTGCTCGCGGAGCATCACGGGGATGTCACTGTCTTCCAGGAGCTCCTTGTAGTCCCTGGCCCGCGCCGGGTCCTCGACCACGGTCACGATGACGTACTCCTTGTCCTTCGGCCGTGTGGCCGACCTGTTCCCTTTGTTCCTGCGAGATCGTTCCATGTTCACATCTCCGTCACAGTGGCCTGCTTCAGACGCCGTGTGGCCCCTGTCGGCCGCCATCCGGCCCTACGAGCCCACCCTAGGGCTGTTCGGACAAGTTCAACCTTGTCTTGCCTATCGGTCCCGAGCAGGGAAAAAATTAGCATTTGGTGCCGCTTTTTTGGGTTGCCTGTCCGGGACGGCGCACGCCCGGTTTATCGGGTCTGCTCGCGTCGCTCGAGGCCGGGGCCCGGGACCTTCTTCGTGGGGGATCGAGCCCTGTCAAGACGCACGATCCGGCACGCGTTCCCGGTCCTGCAGGGGCGTCGGTCTGCACGGGACGGATGACCCCGCACAGACCGGCAGAGGCTCCAGTCCCCGGCAAGGCGTTTTGTGGTTGCCGCCCTGTTTGGGGTTGCCACCCTGCGCGCCAACGGGTAGAC
>JAGOQT010000404.1 GCA_018007255.1 Phycisphaerae bacterium
GCTCCAGGGCGTCGTCGAGGCGGGCCACGAGCTGGCCGGCCTTGACCTGTTGGCCCTCTTCGAACAGGACCTCGATGACCCGGCCCGGCTGCACAAAGGGGAGGGTGATGTCCCGCCTGGGCTGGGTGATGGCCCGGACCCCGGTGTCCCGCTCCGCACTCAAGAGGGGGACGGCCAAGGAGTGACTAACGAGGATCGCGACCAGAGTCTTCCTTCTGACATCCATGTCTGAAAGCTCCTGATGAACGGTGCTCCGTATTCTAAGGGAGGGCAGGGGAAAGGCAATGCAATTCCAGCGGATTCCGCAGGGAGACGGGGTCGGATGTTGACAGCCCCGGGTGCGTGGGTACAATGCAACTCGATTGGCTCTTTTCCAGATTAGCACGTCCGGCCTTGGGTCCCCGCCAGGGGGTGTGGGATAGCCAAAGGGAACGCGGTGAGAATCCGCGATGGTCGCGCCGCTGTGAGCGTTCGTTCCGATTGATCGGAAGTCCGCAAGGAGATCAGCCACTGTCCGCAGTCTGGATGGGAAGGCACCTGCGGTAGGACGCAAGTCAGAAAACCTACCCCAGGCCGGTTGCACAAGATGGGTTCCCGCGTTATGGAACGAGGTGCTGTGGCTTGACGGGTCTTGGGGCGCAAGGTGGACCTGTCAGGCCGACAGATGGTCGGGTGTGTGAAGCCGCCGTTCCTCGCGAGGGACGGCGGCTTTTCCTTTTGGTGTGGGGCCACCCAACGCCTTTCTTCGCGTTCGGGGACCCCTGTGCCTCCGCTGCAGGGGCACGGAAAAGGGGTGACAGGCATGGGCAAACGGGTGTGCGGGGCAGTGTTGTGGGCCGCGGTCTGGAGCGCGGGGGCGACGGGCAGGGTCGTGTCGTTCGAGGATGTCAATCTCCCGCCCCAGGGCTGCTGGAACGGATCCGACGGGAGCGGCGGGTTCACGAGCGGAGGCCTTCTGTTCAACAACACCTACACGGAGTACCCGGGGGGGTACACCTTCTGGGAGGGTTTTGCCTGCTCCAACCGAACGGATGCGTCGACCTCCGGTCCTGCCGGCCAGTACAGCGCAATCCCCGGCGCCGGACAAGGCCGGGCGGGCGCGTATGCCGTTGGGTTCGCGGGGTCCACTGTGCAGCCCCGCGTGGAGCTGGACCGGGCACAGAAGGTCAGGGGGCTGTACGTCACGAACGTCGGTTACACCTACTACTCCGTGCTCCAGGGAGACGCCTTCAGCAAGAAGTTCGGCGGCAACACGGGCCGTGACCCGGATTGGCTTGTGCTCACGATCACGGGCAGGGACGCCCTGGGGGAGCAGACCGACCAGGTCAGGGTCTTCCTGGCGGATTTCCGTTTCGAAGACGATGCGCAGGACTACGTCCTCGAGGGCTGGACCTGGGTGGATCTGCAGACCCTGGGTCCGGTCCGGACCCTGGAATTCACGCTGGGTTCCAGCGACGTGGGGGCCTTTGGCATGAACACCCCGGCCTACTTCGCGATCGATACCCTCGTGTTAGAAGGGCTGGCCGAATCGGATGTGGGCATCCACGGGTTCATCGACCGCAACACCCATGAGCCGGCAGACGCCCGGGATCCGAATGCGATCGTCCACCCGGCGTTCCGAGGCTGGGCCACAGCCTGGTGGGAGTACGAGCCTGCACCCCATGTGGATCCAGGATGGGACGAGCCCAACAGGGCCCTGGGCGAGGTGACGGGCGACAACTCCGATATCGTGAGTCTCGGGGAACTGTGGCAGGAGGACCTCCTGTCCGGCAGGGTGCCCGGATCGATCACCCTGGTCTTCGGGGACCCCTGCAATCCGGATGACCCCGGGCGTATCCGCGACGGGGCCGGGTTCGATCTGGCCGTGTTCGAGAATGCCTTCGCCTCGCAGGTGAACACCCTGGCCGGGTCTGTGTCGGGCCAGATGCTGGCGGAACTCGCCTTTGTGGAGGTCTCCACCAACGGCAGGGACTTTGTCCGATTCCCAGGCCTCTCCCTGACGGACAGGCGGGTGGGGGCCTACGGCACGATCGACGTGCGCCAGGTGCAGGGCCTCGCAGGAAGGCACCCCAACGGCTACAGCAGGTGCATGGGTACGGCCTTCGACCTCCAGGTCCTGGCCGGGGATCCGCGGGTGACCTCCGGGCTCGTGGACCTCGCGGACATCCGCTACGTGCGGATCGTGGATATCCCGGGCAGCGGGGACTTCTTGGACCAGGCAGTGGAGTTCATCGATCCCTGCTCCGGGCCTGACTGGGCGTGTTATGCCCAGGACCATCCGGTCTATGACCCGTGGTGGACGTGGGGCTCGGGTGGATTCGATCTGGAGGCCGTTGGCGTCCTCCATCCGCAACGGCTCAGGGCGGACATCGACCTGAGCGGGCAGGTGGATTCGGCGGATCGGGACCTCTTGATGTCGGCCTGGGGCACGCATCTTGGAGAACCGGGCTGGATCGGCAGTGCGGACCTGAACGGCGACCTCGTGGTGGACCAGGAAGACCTGACCGTCATGGAAGGCCAGTGGCTGGAGAAGGAGCTATGGCACAGCGGACCCTGAGACTCGCCCCTTCGGCCTTCAGCCTGGTCGAGTTGTTGGTCGTCCTATCGGTGATCTCGCTCCTGTGCGGCCTGCTGATGCCGGTCCTGGGCACGGCCCGGGCCAAGGCCAGATCCATGCTCTGCAAGGCGGGTCTCCGTCAACTGGTCCTCGCCAATACCGCCTACGCAGTCGAGAACAACGGTTTCTACGTGCCGGCTGCCGAGGACCTCTGGGACCGTGCCGGTCTCCACCGATGGCACGGCACGCGCGACCGGCTGGGTGAGCCATTTGACCCAAGCCGGGGACCCCTGAAGGCCTATTGGGCAGACGGCAAGGTGAGGCAGTGCCCAGGGAGGCCCCGCTTCCTTCAAGGACAGACCTGGGACGAGAACTTCGAGCAGGGTTGCGGCGGGTACGGCTACAACATGGCCTACATCGGCCGCCGGCTGTGGGCCAAGGCATGCCCCGCCCCATCAGACCTGAGGGCCGCGTACTCGCAGACGACCCAGATGACGCAGGTCTCCAGGCCCAGCCAGACCCCTGTCTCTTCTACCCAT
>JAGOQT010000403.1 GCA_018007255.1 Phycisphaerae bacterium
CCAGGGGCTCGGGGCCAGGCGATCCGGCCCAGGTCTTGCAGCCCTGCAAAGGCTCCCCTCCAGGGGCGACGCCCTGGTCCTCCATGCAGACCTCAAGGCCCTCCACGGCCTGGTGCTGTCCCTGGCCCAAGAGAGCAGGGAGGAAGAGGTCCTCCGGGCGGTCCGCGCGGTCTCTACAGAGCTGGCCCTGTCGGACCTGCAGACCCTGGCCGTGAGGACCGGCTTCCAGGACAAGGTCATCATAGAGGACGGCTCTCTGCTCACGGCCAACCCCAAGGGGCCCCTGTTCGGACTGATCCGGCCCGCGGACCCGGCCATGCTCGACGCGGCGGACGCCAACACGATCACGGCCAGCGTGTGGAACCTGGACCTGGCGGGCCTCTATGACCTGTTCATGAGGACCGCCAAGGCCGCGGCCCCTCCCCAAGAGTACGCGGAACTGGAGAAGGGACTGGCCGACGCCGAGAAGGAGCTCGGCTTCCGGATCCGGCAAGACCTCCTGGCCGGTCTGGTCGGCCCCATGGCCGCGTTCACCGTGGAGACCCCCAACTCGATGCCGCCCACGGGGGGGATCCTGATGGCCAAGGTCACACAGCCCGATGCTGTGGACAAGGCCCTTGCGGCCCTGGCCAAGGCCATCGTGGACGCAAGCCATGGATCGATACAGGTGGGCACCACGGTCCAGGACGGCCATACCGTGCGGTGCGTCAGCGGAACCGGCCTGGCCCTGGCCCAGGTCATGCCCACTTGGGTCGTGGCCAAGGATCGCCTGATCTTGGCCACAAACACGGCCCTGTGCACCCGGGCCCTTGCACAGTGGACCTCCGGCACCCAGGCCAAGACCCCCCTGCGGGAAACGGCCTCCTACAGACAGGTCCTGGGCACGCTGCCCCAAGGCCTCGTGTCGCTCCAGTACGCGGACACCCCGCGCCAGTTCAGACAAACCCTCCTGGCCCTTCAGCCCTACTGGCCCGTGGCCACCGTGGCCGCGGCCAGGGCAGGGATCCAGTTGCCCGCGGCCCTGCCCAGGTTCGACCGCATCGTGGATCGCATGCCGCCCTCTGCGTTCACCTGCTGGCAGGACAAGGACGGCCTGCGATGGCGTAGCGAGGGTCACTTCTCGGATACCGGCGCAGTCGCAGGCGCGGCCGTGGGCGCGGCCATCGTGATGCCCGCCGTGGCCAGAGCCAGGACCCTGGCCCAGCGAGTGCTCTCCATGAACAACCTCAAGCAGATCGGCCTGGCCTGCATCATGTACGCAGACGCGCACAACGGCTCGCTCCCTGCGAGCCTACAGTCTCTGGTCGACGCAGGACAGATCCAGGCCGAGGTCCTCCGGTCCCCCCGCACGCCATCGCCTGCGGGGAGGCCCTTCTACATCTACATCGCCGGCCAGACCACACAACAGAAGGACCCGGCCCTGACCATCGTCGCCCATGAAGACCCAGACCAGACCCGTGAGGGGGTCAATGCCCTGTTCCTGGACGGCCACGTGGAGTTCATCAGGCACGAGGCCTTCTGGGAGCGGCTGGAGCAGACCTACAAGCGCCTCGGCCGAGAAATGCCAAAATGAGAATCCAGAAGCCAGAATCCAGAAGCCAGAACACAGAACTCAGAACGCAGAACTCAGGAGACAGGAATAAGAAGTAAGACTGTTGGACGGTAGGACGGTGAGACGGTCCGACGGTGGAACTAGAAACGAGAGACCAGGCACCTCGACTCACAATCCAGAAGCCGGAAGCCAGTACTCCGAACACAGAACACAGAACGCAGAACACAGAAGCCAGGAACCAGAAACCCGAAACCAGGGCCTGTAGGGCCGCTGTGCCAGCTGCCGTTCTGCTCTTGCTCCTTGCTTTCATCCTCAGGTCAAGCTATCATACCAGAAGAAGTGCAGGGGGATTGTATGGCTGTCATGGCGGAACAGATCCGGACGGGGTTTGGGAGGCGCGGATCTAGGGAGCGGATAGATCCTGACAAGCCGAATCAACACGGGCAGGCAAGACCACTGATCGGGTTCACACTCATCGAGCTACTGGTAGTGGTCTTTGTCATCTCCATATTGGCGGCGATCTTGCTACCCTGCCTTCAGGCGGCCAGGCGGAGGGCCGGGACCGTCGCCTGCCAGGCCAGACTTCGCCAGTGGGGGCTGGCCTTCAGGATGTACACGGATGAGTATCGTGGCAGGTGGATGTTGCAGTCGCCCGGGGACCGGGATGTAGATGGTTCTGGATGGTTGCAGGCCACGATACCATTCTGGCTTGGCCGCTCCACCTCCGCGAGCCTCGACAACAGGCTGAAGATCGGTCCCCGTGAAAGATGCCTAGCCATGTGCCCAGTGAGAGGAGCGCATAGGCAGGAACCATTCAAGGCACGGTTATTTGGGTGCAGCCTTGGCACCGACTCAACGGCCCTCATGTACATCAGCTATTCCATGAATAGTTTTCTTTATACCCGTAACGATGTTCCCAAAGCAGAGTTGGGGTGGAACTGGAATACCTGTTATGTCAAAGGCGCAGCAGGCATACCGGTTTTGGGTGACTGTGCGGGCCGTAGTTCCAGGGTAGGTATGAGCCATACCTCCAAACCTCCTGCATTCGATGGCGACCCTAACCGGCCGGACTGTGTCAATCGCCACTTCGGAGGGGTCAACTGGCTCTTTGTAGACTGGTCCGTGCGTAGGGTCGGGCTCAAGGAGCTATGGACCCTCAAGTGGCATAGAGAGTTCAATACCGCCGGTCCGTGGACCCTGGCCGGCGGGGTCCAGCCCGATGCCTGGCCGGAGTGGATGCGGAGGTTCAAGGATTACTGACGCAGAGCTCGGAACGAAGAAGCCAGAACTCGGGAGACAGGAGTGAGAGGCAAGAAGTAAGACTGTTGGACGGTAGGACAGTCGGACAGCGAAACCAGGAACTGGAAACCAGTAACTCGGCACCTAGAACGGAAACCCGATGCTCAGGTGCAGGGTCCAGGACGGGTCCTCCGGCCTGGGGTTGAGCACGCGGCCGTACTCCAGGCGGACCGGGCCGATGAGGGTCGTGTAGCGGATCCCCCCGCCCACGGTGACCAGACCCTCGTTGGCGGGGCAGTCGTCCA
>JAGOQT010000406.1 GCA_018007255.1 Phycisphaerae bacterium
TAGCAGAGGATGGCCAGCACGAAGCTGACCATGGCCACGCACCCTCCGGCCAGGCCGTCCATCCCGTCGGCCAGGTTGACGGCATTGCTGGTGGCCGAGAGGTACACGATCGCGATCAGGATGAAGGCCCAGTTGCCCAGGTCGATGCCCTGCTTGTAGAAGGGCAGCCAGAACAGCCGGCCGTCCGTGATGTTGGCGAAATCGAAGTACAGGAAGGAGGCGAGCAACACGGCCCCGGCGATCTGGAAGATCAGCTTCTCCCAGGCCAAGAGCCCGTCCCGGCTCCGCTGCCGCGTCCGCGAGGTGAGCTTGAGCCAGTCGTCCACGCCGCCCACCGCGCCGAACCACAGGAGCAGGAACAGGGCCTTCTTCACAAAGGGGTTGTTCCACTTCGCCCACAGCAGGGTCGCGCCGGCCGTGGCAAACAGGATGATCAGGCCGCCCATGCTGGGGGTGTTGGCCTTGTCCTTGGTCAGCTCATTGAGGCCCGCATGGTGGAACTCGGGACGATCCCCGATCTTCTTGCGGATCAACCAACGGATGATGCGGGGGCCGATCAACAGGGCGATCGCCAGGCTGGTCAGGGTGGCCAGGACGGCCCGGAACATGACATCCCGATAGGCGTAGAAATGGAGGTCGTCGGCCAGACCGGTCGCTTGCAGAAAGTGATAGACCATCGGACGAATCCATTCGTTTCAGGATTCACGACGCTGAGTGCAGGACACACGCGACGCAGGCCAGTCCTGCGTCCTCAGTCGCAGGAGGACACCGCCCCACCGAACAGGGCGGTCAGCGACTCCACAGCCTGTTCTAGGCGAACCGACCGGGATCCTTTGATCAACACGGTATCGTTCTCTTCTACCATATCCCGGAGACCTTGGCAAGCGCAGAATGCGTCGTTGAAGCAGGCCGCGATTAGGCGGTCGTTCACGCGGCGTGCGCCGGCCACCACCTCGGGCGCCCAGCGGCCCACGGCCAACAGCACCTCCACCCCGCTGCCGCCGATCTGCTCGCCCAGCCGGCGGTGGAGGGGCTCGGCCTCGTCGCCCAACTCGCCCATGTCGCCGCAGATGAACACCCGTCGCCGCGGCCCGTCGGAGCCCAAGGCCCTGAGGATCTCCAGGCCGTTGGCCATGGACGCAGGGTTGGCGTTGTAGCAGTCGTTGATCACCGTAAGGGTCCCGATCTCGATTCGCTCGGCCCGCATCCCCACTGCAGGCACGCTGCACACGGCCTCGGCAAAGGCCTCGATGGACACGCCCAACGGACCGCATGCCGCAGCTGCAGCAAGGGCGTTCATCACGTTCCCAGGCCCGAGCAAGGGTAGCTCGATCCGCGTCCCCTGTACAGAGAAGGTGCTCCCCCGGTCGTGATATCGGACCTCCCTTGCGCGGACCTGGGCCTGATCGCCGAGCCCAAAGCCCACGACCCGGCGGTGCCGGGTGCGGGCCTGCTCCAGCAGCCCAGGCTGGTCCGCGTTGACCACGAAGGTCCCGCCGGGCGTGAGCCCGTCCGCAACGGACAGCTTCTCTGCGGTCAGGGCCTCCAGCGTGCGCAGGCCCTCCAGGTGGGCGGGGGCCGCGCAGGTCAGGACCGCCACGTTGGGCAGGGCCATGCGGGTCAGATAACCGATCTCGCCAAGGTGGTTGGTGCCCAGCTCCGCGACCACAACCTGCGTGTCCGCGTCTGCGCCCAGCAGGGTCAGGGGCACGCCGATGAAGTTGTTGAAGTTCTGGGGAGACTGCCACACGCGGAGGTGGCGGCTCAGTGCATGGGCCAGGATCCGCCGGGTCGTGGTCTTGCCCACCGTGCCCGTGATGCCGACGACCCGGGCTCGCCCCTGCCTGCGGACCTCCCTGGCCAGGTCTCCCAGGGCCTTGGTCGCATCCGGCACGCACACCATGACCCTGTCCGCAGTGAAGGGCCCCTCCACCGGGCGCTCCACCACGGCACAGACCGCGCCCCGCTCGCACGCGGTGGTCACGTAGTCGTGGCCGTCGAACCGCTCACCCCTGAGCGCGAAGAAGCAGTCGCCGGACCGGGTGGTCCTGGAGTCCGTGCTCACCCCCGTGAAGGAGAGGTCCTGCACGGGCCTGGACAAGAAGGTCCCGCCCACGATCTGGGCCAACCGGCTCACGGCAATCGGCTTCATCCGGTCTACCCTCTCTGGAGGCACTCGACCGCGACCGCCTGGTCGCTGAAGGGGTGTCTCTCCCTGCCGACGATCTGGTAGGCCTCATGGCCCTTGCCTGCGATCAGCACGATGTCGCCTGGCCCGGCCTGGTCCACCGCCCACTCGATGGCCGCACGCCGGTCCGGCTCGACATGCACGGTCCGAGCCCTGGGGTCCGCCAGTCCGGCCGTGATGTCGCGGATGATCTGGTGCGGATCCTCGGTCCTGGGGTTGTCGCTGGTCACCACGACCTGGTCGGACAGGGCCTCGACCACCCTGGCCATGCGGGGCCGCTTGGTCTTGTCGCGGTCTCCGCCGCACCCGAAGACCACGATGAGCCGGCCCTGGCACAGGGGCCGCAGTGTGGTCAGGACGTTCTGAAGGGCGTCGTCCGTGTGGGCGAAGTCCACCAGGACCGAGAAGGGACCGTCCCAAGGGACCTTCTCGAGCCGGCCCGGGACACACGCCATGGCCGCCAGCCCGCGGGCAATGGTATCGAGATCCAGCCCCGCAGCCAGACACAGCCCTGCAGCGGCCAGGTGGTTGCTGACGTTGTGCCTGCCCAAGAGCGGCGACCGCACGAGGACCTGTGCCCCATGGTAGTGGAGGCCGTACACCGTCCCCCGTGTATCCATGGACTCGACGCCCGCCGCCAGATCGGCCCGGCCCTCCATCCCGTACCACAGCACCCTGGCCCGGGTCTTGTCCGCAATGGACCGGGACTGCGGCGAATCGGCGTTGAGCACGGCCGCCGCATCCTCGGACAGGCCTGCGAAGAGGCTCGTCTTGGCGTCCAGGTAGTTGCCCAGGGTCTTGTGGTAGTCCAGGTGGTCGCCCGTCAGATTGGTGAATGCAGCAGCGGCCAGGGGGACGCCCGTGCACCGACCCTGGGCAAGGGCATGGCTGCTGGCCTCCATGAC
>JAGOQT010000066.1 GCA_018007255.1 Phycisphaerae bacterium
GCCATGATCATCACGGCCGGCGCATTGTTCACCCTGAACTGCCTGACCCGGGCCGACCTGACCCGTGTGGTCCCGTTCGCCAACGACCTCCTGCACTTCCTGGGGTACGGGGTGTTCACGGTCCTGTGCCTGCTCCACCGGCCTGGGTGCCTGCACACGGGCAGGCAGGGGCGCCTGCCGGGTGTGGGGTATGCCCTGATCATGCCCTTGATCCTGCTGACCTGCATCCAGTTCGTGGCCTGGACCCTGGGCAAGAGGCCCAGCGGCCTCGACATCGCGATGGCCGTGGCAGGGATCCTGGTGGCCCTGGGCACGACCGGCCTGCTGACCCTGCGGAGCGGTCGCCCTCCGGGTCCGTCCGCCGCGTGACAAACGGGCCTTGTCGGGCCGGACGGCCCTCCGGCACGTGCTTGAGGACCGCCCGGAAGACATCCCCCCAGGCAGACCCGCACAGCCATGAATAGAGGACCTTTGCGCGCGGGCCCGTCCCCAAGCAGAGCAGGCCCGCCTCGGACGGCCCGATCGGCAGGGCCTCTGCGCAGACAGGACCGCGCAGCCGTCTCCACGGGGCCTCAAATCGCAGTGCGCCGGTAAAGCCGGGACCAGGGGGTGTCGATCAAGGGAGGAGGCACCCGGGCCCAGCAGGATCTAAGGAGCCGCGCGATCGAGCAGCACCATGGAGCATCGTGACTTGGAGATCACAGGGACCCTGGATTCGGCGCTGGGTGGGAAGTGGGATGCGGAACATGGCCATCCGACACAAGCTGATCGCGGCCATCATGATGACGTGCACCGTGGCCCTGACCCTCGCGGGCGGCGTGTTCGTGGGGTACCAGTACGTCGACGCCCGGCAGGCCATGGTCAAGACCCTGCAGACCCAGGCGCAGATGATCGCCGAGGCCGCAGTGCAGTTCGAGGCCTCCCGGGACGCCGAGGACGTGCTGGGGGCATTCCATGCACAGCCGTCCGTGTTCTATGCCTGCATCCACAACGCCAAGGGCGAGCTGTTGGCCGAGTACACCCGGCCCGGGGCCCGGATCGAGAGGCCCTTGCCGAGGAACGAGGGCAGCGAGCCGTACACCTTCACGGACACGTCTCTGACGGTGACCAAGCCCATCCTCCTGCAGGGCGAGCCCGTCGGCAGGGTCTGCGTGTGGTCGGACCTGGTCCCGGTCCGAGACCTGTTCCGGCGGAACCTCGTGACCGTCGCGTATGTCCTGATCGGCGCCCTGCTGGCGGCTACCCTGGTGTCCTACGGGATCCAGGGCGTGATCTCCACGCCCATCCTGGGACTGGCGGCCGTGGCCAAGACCGTCTCGGAGAGGAGGGAGTACTCGACCCGGGCCGCCAGGCACGGCAACGACGAGATCGGTCACTTGATCGACTCCTTCAATGAGATGCTCGACCAGATCCAGCAGCGGGACGCGGCCTTGCTGAGCGCCAACGAGCAGTTGGAGACCCGCGTTCGAGAGCGGACCTCGGAGCTGAGCCGGACCAACGAGCAGCTCAAGGTGGAGATCGCCCAGCGCGTCAAGGCCGAGGAGGCCCTCGAACAGGCCAACCGGGATCTGCAGGGTACCGTCCGCGCACTGCAGCGGTCCAATCAAGAGCTCCAGGAGCTCACCGCGATCACGGCCCACGACCTCAAGGCCCCGCTTCGCGCGATCGGGACCCTCTCCGATTGGCTCTGCGGCGACTACCGGGGCAAGCTCGATCGCCAGGCCCAGGAGTACCTCCAACGGATCAAGGGCCGGGTCTCCCGCATGAACCGCCTGATCGACAGCATCCTCCTGTACTCGGAGATCGGCCGCGGCCAGCGGACCGTGCAGCGGGTCTGCCTCCAGGACCTGGTCTGCAAGACCCTCTCCACACTGGACCGGCCGCCGCAGGTGCAGGTCGTGGTGGAGAACGGGCTGCCCACCGTCCTGGGCGAGGAGGCCCTCCTGACGCAGGTCTTCCGACACCTGGTCGGCAACGCCATCCAATACCTGGGCAAGACCGAGGGACGGATCGCGATCGGCTGCGAGGAGGACGGGGCCTACTGGAGGTTCCACGTGACGGACAACGGACCGGGGATTGACGCCAAGTATCACGAGAGGATCTTCAAGGTGTTCCAGACCTTGGCCCCTCGGGACCGGGCGGAGAGCACGGGGATCGGTCTTGCGGTGGTCAAGAAGATCATCGAGTTGTACAGTGGCACGGTTTGGGTCGAGTCCTCCGTCGGGCAGGGGAGCACGTTCTTCTTCACGTTGCCCAGGCTCGCCAATTCGGAGGACCAAGCCCAGGCCGAAGAGTCCAGGCAAGGGAGCATGAGCCATGTCTGACGCCCATCGTCCGGATCCGGACCTGAGCCGGATCCAGGGAGATCGTCCTGTGGAGGCCGTGTCCGCCCAGGTGGACCAATGCCGCCAGACCCTGGCCGAGCAGGTTCGGGCTGCGGCAGACTGCGCTGCGGATTTGGTCGGCGCCCTGTGCGCGGCGACGCCCCCCCGGGCAGCCGAGGTCCGGCCCGGACCCGGCGGGGATGGGTTTGCGGCCGTCCTGGACTGTGTCCTGTGCGGGGTGATCCTCGTGGACCCTCAGGGCTGTCGGATCGTGGACCTCAATGCAACGGCCGCCCGCCTCATCGGCCTGCCCAAGGACCGGATCCTCGGCCGGGCATGTCACGAGTTCCTCTGCGCAGGGCAGCCGGATCCGCGCCCGGTCGCGGACCGCGGCCCCTGTGCAAACCGGCCGGAACAGGTCCTGATCAGGGAGGGCGGAGACAGGCTGCCGGTGATCCAGACGACCCGGGAGGTCGAGTGGAGCGGCCGGACCCATTGGGTCGTGAGCTTCGTGGACATCACCGCGTGGAAGCAGGCCCACTTGGACCAGCAGGACGTGCTCCGGAGACTGGAGCAGGCCAACAAGGAGTTGACCGAGTTCGCCTACGTGGTCTCCCATGACCTCAGGGCCCCGCTCCGCGGCATCAAGACCCTGGCGGGCTGGATCGCATCCGATCAGGCGGAGCGGCTCGACCGGGAGGGCCGGGAGCAGTTGTCGCTGCTCCTGGGCAGGGTGACCCGCATGGAGGACCTCATCCAGGGCATCCTGCAGTACTCCAGGGCAGGGGCCCTGTTGGACGAGGGCCAGATCGTGGATCTGGCGGAGCTCGTGCCCGCCATCCTCGACCTGGTCGCGCCCCCGGCCCACATCACCGTCACCCTGGAGACCCCCTTGCCTCGGGTCCGGGGCGACCAGACCCGTCTGACCCAGGTCTTCCAGAACCTGCTGGGCAACGCGGTCAAGTTCATGGACAAACCGCAGGGGCGGATCCAGATCGGCTGCATCGACGACGGTGCGTTCTGGAGGTTCAGCGTGCAGGACAACGGCCCGGGCATCGAGGAGAGGCACTTCGACCGGATCTTCAAGCTCTTCCAGACCCTGGCCCCCCAGGATGAGTCGGACAGCTCCGGCGTGGGGTTGGCCGTGGTCAAGAAGGTCGTGACGTTCTACGGTGGAAGGGTGTGGGTGGAGTCCACGGTCGGCAAGGGCAGCACCTTCTTCTTCACCCTGCCCAAGCTGGGGGACACGGCCCGACCCGGGGCCCAAGCCGCGCCCGAGTCCCCGTGTGCCGGGGCATGAATGGGAGGACTGCCATGCTGGAGCATGAGCCGATCTTGTTGGTGGAAGACGACACCGTGGACGCGATGACGGTCCAGCGGGCCCTGCGGGACCTCCGAGTGACCAACCCCCTGGTCCACAGGACCAACGGGGAGGAGGCCCTGGACCACCTGCGGGACACGACCCAGCCCAAGCCCTGCCTGATTCTGCTGGACATCAACATGCCCAGGATGAACGGAATCGAACTCCTGCAGGTCCTGAAGGCCGATCCGGAACTGCAGAGGATCCCCGTGGTCATCCTGACCACCTCCGCCAGTGAGCGGGACATCCTCCAGACCTTCCACCTCTCGGCCGCCGGATACATGATCAAGCCCGTGGACTACAAGCAATTCACCGAGACGATGCGGACGATCAACGCGTATTGGCGGCTCAGCCGTCTGCCCAAGGTGGGGGTCTGACCCGCCGATCCCGGGCGCAGGGCCCGACCCTCTGGCCGACAAGTCCTCCCCTGCGGTCCCATCGCCCGCGCGAAAAAAAAGGGCTTGCAATTCCTCCGCGGGGCGGTAGAATTGTGGTCTATGCGTAGCGTTCCGACCTACATGTCTGGACCACGGCCGGCTGGGGCCCTCTTGGGCCTGGGCCTGCTGCTGCGCCGCTAGGCGCAGACGACGACTCCCCCCTTATCCCAGTTTCCTGATACCGTGCAAAACCGTGGCATTCTGACCGGCCATAGGCCATAATGTGCCTCCCTTGGCTTTCTAGGAGAATGGTTCGATGAACACCGAAAGGATCTTGATCTTCGATACGACCTTGCGAGACGGCGAGCAGTCTCCGGGCGCGGCCTTGTCCATCCCCGAGAAGTTGGAGATCGCCCTGCAGTTGGCGGCCTTGGGCGTGGATGTGATCGAGGCCGGGTTCCCCATCTCATCCCCGGTCCAATTCGAGGCCACGCGTCTGATCGCGGAGCGGGTCCAGGGCCCGGCGATTGCCGGCCTGGCCCGTGCGGTCGAGGCCGACGTGGTCTCCGCGGGCAAGGCCCTGGAAGCGGCCCAGCGAAGGCGGATCCACACCTTCATTGCCACCAGCCGCATCCACATGGAGCACAAGCTCAAGAAGAGCCCCGCCGACGTCCTTCGGATGGCCGTGGAGGCGGTCCGACTGGCCCGAACCTTCACGGACGACGTGGAGTTCTCACCCGAAGACGCCTGCCGCAGTGAGATGCCCTTCCTGATCGAGGTCCTGTGCGCGGTCATCGAGGCGGGGGCCACGACCCTGAACATCCCGGACACCGTGGGGTACATCATGCCCCACGAGTACGGCCGGATCATCGCCACGCTCAAGGCCCAGGTCCGGGGCATCGACCGGTGTGTGATCAGCACACACTGCCACAACGACCTGGGCTTGGCCGTGGCCAACTCCCTGGCCGGGGTCCGCAACGGGGCCCGCCAGATCGAGTGCGCGGTCAACGGCCTGGGCGAGCGGGCGGGAAACGCCGCGCTGGAGGAGGTGGTCATGGCGATCCTGACCCGGGCCGACTTCTTCGCCCAGGCCGCGGGCAAGCCGTTGTCCGTGGGGATCCACACCAAGGAGATCTCCAGGACCAGCCAGATGGTCTCGCGTCTGACCGGTTTCGTGATCCAGCCCAACAAGGCCATCGTGGGGGCCAACGCCTTTGCCCATGAGTCGGGCGTGCACGTGGACGGGATGCTCAAGGACAAGTCCACGTACGAGATCATGCGGCCCGAGACGATCGGCCTGGCCGACTCGGGCGTCGAGGCCCGCATACGCCTGGGCCGGCACACGGGCCGCAGCGGCTTTGCGGCCCGATGCAAGCAGCTGGGATTCACCCTGTCCAAACCCGAATTGGAGCAGGCCTACCACCGGTTCCTGGAGGTCGCGGACAAGAAGAAGGAGATCTTCGACGAGGACATTGCCGCGCTGATCAGCGACGAGGTCCGCGGCGCGGTGGAGTCCGTCTATCGCCTGGACTACCTGCATGTGGCCAGCGGCACGGGGACCCTGCCGACCGCGAGCGTGCGCATCAAGACGCCGGACGGCGTGCAACAGGCGGCCGCCTGTGGAGACGGTCCTGTGGACGCCGCGTACCAGGCCATCCGGGAGGCCACGGGCCTGTCCCCCACGCTGGAGGACTACTCGATCCGGGCGGTGACCCGCGGCAAGGAGGCCCTGGGCGAGGCGACCGTGCGGATCGCCGACGCAGGACGGGTCTTTCTGGGCCGGGGGGTCTCGACCGACATCATCGAGGCCAGTGCCAAGGCCTACGTGGACGCGATCAACAGGATGGCTGCGGCGAAATGAAGATGAGGGATCCAAGGGCGAGGATCCAGATGCAGGACGTCGGGGCCAAGGGCCCCTCCTCATCGGGGATCGGTGCCCTTGGATTGTGAACGTGGATTGAGGAGCCCCTACTAATGGGAATGACCATAACCGAGAAGATCCTGGCCAGGGCCTCGGGGCACAAGTCCCTCGAACCGGGCCGGTTGATCGACGCCGACATCGACATCGTGATGTGTCACGACGTGACCACGCCGCCGGCCCTCGCCATGCTCGGCCGGCACGGCCTGGACCGGGTCTTCGATCCCGAGAAGATCGTGGTCACGCCGGACCACTTCCAGCCCGCCAAGGACATCGCCTCTGCGGAGCTGCACAGGCGCCTGGACACCTGGGCCCGTCGCCACAAGATCCGGTACTACTACCCGATCGGCCGGGCGGGCGTCTGCCACGCCCTCCTGCCCGAGCAGGGCCACATCCGGCCCGGCGAGGTGATCGTGGGGGGCGACTCCCACACCTGCACCTACGGGGCGTTTGGGGCCTTCTCCACGGGGATCGGATCCACGGAGCTGGCCGCGGCCATCGCCACGGGCAGGCTCTGGTTCAAGGTCCCTGCGTCCATGCGGTGGACCCTGACGGGCAGGCTCGGGCCGGGGGTGTTCAGCAAGGACGTGATCCTGGAGGTCATCCGGAGGATCGGGACGGACGGGGCCCTGTACAGGGCCATGGAGTTCGCGGGCCCGGCCTTGGCCCATCTGAGCATGGAGGCCCGTATGACCATGACCAACATGGCCATCGAGGCAGGGGCCAAGAGCGGCATCATCGGGTTCGACGACATCACCAAGGGGTACCTGCAAGGCAGGCTCAAAGGCAAGACCACGTATTTGGTCTTGGAGTCCGACCCGGATGCGACCTACGTCTCCGAGGACACGGTGGATTGCTCCAGGCTCGAGCCCATGGTGGCCTTCCCGCACCTGCCCAGCAACGGCAAGCCGATCGGCGAGTGCGCGGGCCTGGCCATGGACCAGGCCTACATCGGCAGTTGCACGAACGGCCGGATCGAGGACCTGCGGATCGCGGCCCGGGTCCTGAAGGACCGCAAGGTCTCCATCCGGACCCTGGTGGTCCCTGCCACACCGGTCATCTGGAAGCAGGCCGTGGACGAGAAGCTCGCCGACGTCTTCTACGATGCGGGCTGCGTGGTCGCAGCCCCCACGTGCGGGGCCTGCCTGGGCGGATTCATGGGTATCCTGGCCTCAGGCGAGCGGTGCGTCAGCACGACCAACCGCAACTTCGTGGGCCGCATGGGCAGCCCCAAGAGCGAGGTCTACCTGGCCAGCCCGGCCACTGCGGCGGCCAGCGCGATCGAAGGCAGGCTGGCCGATCCACGTAAGTACTTATGATTTGAGATTTCAAACTTGGGATTTGAGATTGGATTGAATATGGCTAAGGCGCATGTCTACAAACGGGACCATGTGAACACGGACGAGATCATCCCTGCCCGGTATCTGACGACCGATGCGGAGGCCGAGCTGGCCAGGCACTGCCTGGAGGACCTGGACGTCCAGTTCGTCAAGAAGGTCAAGCCCGGCGACGTGATCGTGGCCGGAGACGACTTCGGGTGCGGCTCCTCACGCGAGCACGCGGTCTGGTCCATCCGGGGCGCACAGGTCGCGGCCGTGATCGCCCAGTCCTTTGCCCGGATCTTCTACCGCAACTGCATCAACTGTGGATTCTACCCGATCGAGCTGGAAGGCGCACTGGGCAAGATCGCGGACGGAGACGACCTGGACATCGACTTCGGAAAGGGCGTGATCCACAACCGGACCCAAGGGACGAAGATCCGGTTCACCCCCCTTCCAGACTTCGCCCTGGCGATCGTCCGGGACGGCGGGCTGCTGGAGCATATCAAGAAGAAAGGACCGGGAAGCCGGAAGTCAGAATCCGGAAGTCAGAAGAAAGGGACCAAGACGACGAAGTGACTTGTGGTTTTTCCCGAGACTGAACACTGAAAACTGAACACTGAAAACTGGAGTTTCCATGAAGACCCACAAGATTGCAGTCATCGGCGGCGATGGAACAGGACCCGAGGTCGTGGCCGAGGCCTTGAAGGTGATGGAGGCCGCCGCAGCGAAGTTCAAGTTCAAGGTGGCCGCCACCCCGTTCGACTTCGGAGGCGAGCGGTACAAGCGCACAGGGGAGACCCTCCCGGACAAGGCCATTGCGGACCTCCGCCAGTTCGACGCGATCCTCCTGGGCGCGATCGGCCACCCGGATGTCAAGCCCGGCATCCTGGAGAAGGGGATCCTGCTCCGGATGCGGTTCGAGATGGACCAGTACATCAACCTCCGCCCGGTCCGTCTCTTCCCGGGCGTGGAGTGTCCCATCAGGGACAAGGGGCCCGAGCAGATCGACTACGTGGTGGTCCGCGAGAATACGGGCGACGCCTACACCGGGGCAGGCGGATTCACCATGAAGGGCACGCCCCATGAGGTGGCCGTCCAGTCCGCGGTCTACAACCGCCACCAGGTGGACCGATGCCTGAAATACGCCTTCGAGTACGCCCGGAAGAACGGCAAGAAGGCCAGGGGCAAGGGCAAGGAAAACACCCTGGCCCTGGTGGGCAAGACGAACGTCCTGACCTTCCTCTACGACCTGTGGGAGCGGGCCTTCCATGAGATGGGCCAGAAGGACTACCCGGACATCCGCCGGGACTACTACCACGTGGATGCCACGTGCATGTGGATGATCAAGAACCCCGAGTGGTTCGATGTCCTCGTGACCGGAAACCTGTTCGGGGACATCATCACGGACCTGGGCGCGATCACCCAGGGCGGCATGGGCATCGCCGCAGGGGGCAACATCAACCCCGAGGGTGTGTCCATGTTCGAGCCGATCGGCGGGTCCGCGCCCAAGTACACGGGCAAGGGCGTGATCAACCCCCTGGCCGCCATCTGCGCGATGCAGATGATGCTGGAGACCCTGGGCGAGGAGAAGGCCGCGGCCCGGATCGAGGAGGCGGTCAAGCAGGTCACGGCGAACAAGCTCAAGAGTCTGGCCGCCGGGAAGATGGGCTACACGACCAGCCAGGTCGGAGACCTCGTGGCCCAGGTCGTGGCCGGATAGGCCGATGGTTGCGTAAGGAGGTGCGGATCTTCATGCGTCGAATCCATGGTGCGGCCATGTTGCCCTTGACCCTGTTGGCTCTGCTCCAGGACCCGTCCTTCGCACAGACCCGGGAGCGGTCCGCCCTCGAACCGCGCCACACCTGGCAGTTGGAGGATGTCTACCCGTCGGACCAGGCCTGGGAACAGGCCAGGCAGGCCGTCTCCAGCGAGTTTGACAAGGTGTCGGCCTTCCGGGGGCAACTGGCCGGCTCCGCATCCAGGCTCCTGGAGTGCCTGGATCTGAACAGCCGGATCTGGAAGGAACTGGCCCGTCTTTCATCCTATGCCTCCATGCGCTACCACCAGGACATGCGGGACTCCAAGTACCAGGGCTTGGAGCAGCAGATGACCCAGGCGACCACCGAGTACAGCTCCAAGGCCTCGTTCCTCGCCCCGGAGATCGCGGCCATGGACCAGGCCCGGATCGATGCCTACCTGGCCCAGGAGCCCGGGCTCGCCCCGTATCGGATGTTCCTCCAGGACGTCCAGAGGACCAAGGCCCACAGGCTCTCGGACAAGGAGGAACGCATCCTGGCGGAGGCCGGGGTCCTGGCTGCAGCACCCCATGAGATCTACCAGGTCCTGGCGGATGCGGACCTGCCCTATCCCCGAGTCACCCTCTCGGACGGGACCCAGGCCCTGCTCAACAAGGCCGGGTACGCCCGGTGCAGGTCCCTGGCCAACCGGGGCGATCGCGAGGCCGTGTTCCAGGCCTTCTGGCAGGCCGTGGCGGGGTTTCGGTCGACCTTTGCGGCCCAACTCAACGCCCAGGTCAAGCGGGATCTGTTCTACGCCCGCACCCGCAACTACCCCTCCGCCCTGCACACGGCCCTGGACCGGGACCACGTCCCGGTCGAGGTCTACCACGGTCTGATCGCCAATGTCACCCGCAATCTGGACACCTTCCACCGGTATCTGGGGATCCGCAAGCGGATGCTCGGCGTGGACCGCCTCAAGTACTCGGACCTGTACGCACCCGTGGTCAAGGACCTCAAGCTGGACTACACCTACGACCAGGCCTGCGCCCTCGTGATGGATGCCCTCGAGCCCCTGGGCAAGGACTATGTGGCCGTGGTCAAGCGGGCCCTGGAGGAGCGGTGGATCGACGTGTTCCCCACAACGGCCAAGCGGTCAGGGGCCTACTCCAACGGCGGCTGCTACGACGTGCACCCCTACATCCTGCTCAACTTCAACGGCCAGTTCGGCGACGTCAGTACCCTGGCCCACGAGCTGGGCCACACCCTGCACAGCTTCTACTCCAACAAGACCCAGCCCTATGCCACCGCCGACTACTCGACCTTCGTGGCGGAGGTGGCCTCCACCCTCAACGAGGCCCTGCTGATCGACCGGATGCTCAAGACGATCCAGGACGACGACACGCGGCTCTCCCTGCTCATGAGCTACCTCGACGGGCTCAAGGGCACGGTCTTCCGGCAGACCCAATTCGCGGACTTCGAGCTGGCCATCCACCGGGCGGCGGAGCAGGGCCAGCCCCTGACCGCAGACTCCCTGACCCAGCTCTACGGAGACCTCCTCCGGAGGTACTATGGCCACGACGGGGGGGTGTGCCTGATCGACGACCTGTTCTGCGTGGAGTGGGCGTACGTCCCCCACTTCTACTACAACTTCCACCTCTTTCAGTACGCCACGTCCTACACGGCCTCCACGGCCCTGTCCCAGAGGATCCTGGCAGGGGACCAGGAAACGGTGCGGCGCTATCGTGGCCTTCTGGCCTCGGGCGGCTCGGACTACCCGATCGACCAACTCCGGGCCGCGGGCGTGGACATGCTCACGGCAGGGCCCTTTGACCTCACCATGGCCGCCATGAACAAGGCCATGGACCAGATCGAGGCGATCCTGGCCAGGCGATGACGTCTAGTCGAAGACCTCGGCGCCGAGGAAGCAGTTGAGCAGCGCAGCCATGTCCTCTGAGTTGACCCGTCCGTCTCCGTTGACGTCGCATCCGCCGGCCGTGCCGCCGCCCCAGCCCGGCTTCGAGGAGATCAACTGGAACGACAGGTCCCACGGGACCGTCTGCGGGTAGACCACGGGGAGGCCGCTGAGGTACATGGAGCCCACGGTGGGGGGCCACTGGGTGGCGGACGCGGCCGACCCAACCGTCTGAATCCGCACGGCTGCCGACCTCTGGCCTCCCTGGCGAGTCAGGATGCCCCACGGATGCTCGACCGTGGTCTGACCCCCATACACGGCCGCGATGCCCACCCAGTACGACGAACCCATGGCGGGCATGGGATAGAACCACTTGTCCTGGCTGAGCATGTGGTTCATCTCAAACACCGCCGTGCCGGGGGTCTGGCCCCGCGGGTCTTGGGCATAGCCGGAGAAGACCCACGTCCAGTTCGTACAGGTCGTCTCCCACACGAGGGTCGAGGGGTAGCCCGCGCCCATCGCGTCCGTCCAGATGCTGATGTGGAACGCGTTGGGCAGGTCGGTCGGCGGAGCGGACCCGAGCCACTGGGCAAAGCTGCCCCACCAGCGGATCCCCGTGACCGGACGCTGATCCACGTCGGACCAGTCGTCCGCCAGGATCGGACCCGTGGTGTACGACGAGGTCTCGACCCATCCTTGGAGCACCTGGTTGACCAGCTTGGCAGGCTGCGACCACTTGGGGTAATACCCGTTGGTGGGCGGTTGGGCGACGTAGATTCCCGACCCTCCATCCCCGCCACCGCTGGTCACCTGCACGGAGTAATCCTCCACCTCCCCGTCCGCGGCCAGACCGGTGGGGCCCAGACCTGTGGACGTGCTGAAGCGGAATCGGGCGATGGTGGACCCTGCGGACGCACTGGAAGGGACCGCAAAGGACATCGCCGTGGTCCCTGCGCTGACCGGCTCATCCACGAGGATCCTCTCGCCCGCATCCGCCCAGTCGCCGTCGCGATTGAAGTCGATCCAGGCGTTGACCACGCCCCGGCCGGACGCGGTGATCTGTACTGTGGCAGAGAGCCCGGGCACCAGGGTCGAGGTGAAGCTGACCCCATCGTCATAGTCGTCTCCCGTGGCAGCGGCGCTCGGCTTGCCGTCGCTGTCCCGGCTGACCCCGGTCCCGAGATAGAGGCTCGTGTTGACCGTATGCCTGGCGCCGTTCTGGCTGGAAAGCGTGGGGTAGGGGTTGGGCGCGTCTCCGTAGTCCCACGTGTACGATTGCGTCGTGCAGGCCGAGCAGTTCGTCCCCGCACCCAACCATACAAAGGGGGATACGCACATCGATGCAATGTAGCACTCCCCTGTCTGCTGGTTGCAGCATGCGCCCACCTCCATGTCCGAATCGTCGTCATCGGACGACTCGGGGTCGCCATGCGAGACCCAGCGGTACACATGGACGTTCCTGGCTCGGATGATCATACAGGCCCAGGCGGGCGTGTAGCTCAGGGTCTCCTCGTCCGTGGGCTCCACGCTCTGACCGAGCAGGATGTTGTAGCCTTCGTAGAGCGAGGTCCTCTGGATGTAGCTGTTCTGCGTGGTGCCGGCCGTGTCCGCAGGCAAGGGCGGGTTGGGCTTGCCCAGGGCAGACCAGGCAGGGGTAGACCAGCCCATGGACACCTCGATGATGGAACACATTCGATCCGGATCCAGAGGCTCGATGTAGGCCCACGCCTCCACCTCACACTCCCGAGCCGCGTCATAGGGCCCGGTGTCAAACCACATGACATACTCATCCGAGTCCGGGTAGTAGTACCAGGAGCCCGTGTACCCATCGCCCGCCCCCCCCAACAGGGCACCTTCCCGGTCGAGGGTGATATCGTAGTAGCTCCGGGTCTCGGCAAACGACAACGAGACCGCCCCGGCCAAGAGCGTGGCAATAACGAATGAGACGGCCCACCAAGGTCTGTGTTCTCGATCCAGCAGCATAGTCATACCCCTTGACTTAACCTGCGTCATATGTGCCGAAACTCACCTGTCTGGTATACTTCACCCTCGTTCTTCGGCTTTGAAGGGACCCAACTCCATCAAAAGTCGCATATTGACATGACGAGACTGGACTTTTCCTCCGTAGCCCAAGTCAATTCACAATATGTACTGTAACTCCGTTAATGTCCAGAGTCCAGTATAAAAGGGGTGTTTAGCGAAAGGATGGTCTGGTAAATATGAGACTTTGGGGTGCTTTGGATTTGTTTTGGTCTTAGGGCTACTCGAAGTATCACTTTCCTTTATTATCGCCTAGCCCTCGCTTGTACACATCCCTGGGGTCAAAGGCGGGACCGGCTATGAACTCGAGTTCTTGCCCCAAGCCCTCGCGAAGGGCCCTGTAGAAGCAGGAGTAGTGGCCTGTGTGGCACTGGCCCTGTCCCACGCTCACCTTCAAGACCAGGCAGTCCTGATCGCAGTCCACGAGTATCTGTTCGACCTTCTGGACGTGGCCGCTCTCCTCACCCTTCCTCCAGAGCCTGCCCCTGCTGCGGCTGTAGTACACGGCACGGCCGCACCGGATCGTCTCCTCCAGGGCCTCCTTGTTCATGTAGGCCACCATCAGGATCTGGCCGGTCTTGGCATCCTGGGCGATCGCCGGGATCAGCCCGAGCGAATCGAAACGGGGGCTGAACTCCACGCCTTCTTCGATATTGGGTTGTTTCACCATGGGTCAGGTCCCTCTCTGCGTCCAATCCGATCATCCCTTGTGGATTGTCGGAATGTGGTTTATCATCGCCCAGGACCCGCTTGTCAACGGGTACGTCCAACCCACGCGGACAAGGGCAAGAGGCCAGGGGTCACGGTGAACAGGAAAGGAAGGGCAAGGTGCCCACGTCCAGCGGAGCGGACGGCTGCGCAAAGGGCAGGTCAGGTTCGCGGAGGTGGTCGCTGTTTGCCCGGATCGCGGTCGCCCTCGCCGCGATGCTCTGGGTCTTTCGGGACCAGGAATGGGGCCAGCTCGCAGAGGCCTTCCGGGAATTGGACGTCCTGCGTCTAGCCGTCACCGTGCTCATCTTCCTCGTGAGCCAGGTGCTCCTGGCCACGCGGTGGTGGCTGCTCCTGCGGGTCCAGGCCATCCCCATGAAGGTCGGGACGGCTGTGAAGCTCCATCTGCTGGGCCTGTTCTACAACAACGTGATGCCCAGTGCTACGGGAGGTGACCTGCTCCGGGCCTGGTACGTCACCAAGCACACGAACCGACGCCTGGTTGCAGCCCTGAGCGTGTTCGTGGACAGGGCTGTGGCCCTGTTCAGCATGCTCCTGATGGTCCTGGTGGTCTATCTGTGCCTGGTGCATGGGCG
>JAGOQT010000407.1 GCA_018007255.1 Phycisphaerae bacterium
CCGTTGGACCGAGATGGCCTGCGTGGCGTGCTTGGCGATCCTGAATAGCGCGGCCGGGCTGGCCGCACCGCAGGTCACGGCCGAGGACTACAAGAGGGCCGACGACCTGAGGAACAAGACCCAGGGCCTGGTGTACAACGCGACCCTGGAGCCCCACTGGCTGGAGGGCGGGACCGAGTTCTGGTATCGCTCGGATGTCCGCAAGGTCCGCAGGTTCGTCCTGGTGGATCCGAATCAGGGGTCCAAGCGACCGGCCTTCGACCACGAGAGGCTGGCCCAGGCCCTGTCCACTGCACTGGGCAAGGAAACCAAGGCCGATGCACTGCCTTTTGAGGAGATCCGATTCGTGGACGGCAACCAGGCCATGGAGTTCGGCGTGGACCAGGTCCTGTGGCGGTGCGACCTCCAGTCCTATGCCCTGGAACAGAAGGGCAAGGCCCTGGACTCCCTGCCGCAACTGCCCAGGCCCAGGCCCAGCCGGTCCGAGGGCGAGCAGGTGGAGACCTTCATCACCTTCGTGAACCAGACCCCTGGAGCAGTCCGCGTCTTCTGGATGAACCCGGAGGGCGAGGAGGTCGCGTACGGGACCCTGGCCCCGGGCCAGGAGCTCCGGCAGCACACCTTTGTGGGCCACGTCTGGGTCCTGAAGGACAGCGAAGACCGGGTATGGGGCGTGTTCGAGGCAGCCAAGACCGAGGCCAGGGCCGTGGTCGGGCCTGATGCAGGCCGGCCCCGTCGCGGGGGCCGGCGATCCGGAGGCCCAGGCCGCGCGAGCCGCGACGAGGGCCTGTCTCCGGACGGCAGATGGCGGGCCTTTGTCAAGGACCGCAACCTCTACCTGCGGGCAGTGGACAGCAACGAGCTCTTCCCCCTGACCACGGACGGCCAGGAGGGGCACCTCTACGAGGGCCCGATCCTGTGGGCCCCGGACTCCCAGAGGCTGGTGGCCCAGGCCGTGACACCCGGCCAGAAACGCCAGGTCCACTACGTCGAGTCCTCGCCCAAGGACCAGCTCCAGCCCAAGCACTCCACCATGGAGTACGACAAGCCCGGGGACGCCATCACCATCCGAAAGCCCCGCCTCTTCCACGTGGCCAGCCGCAGCCAGGTCCCGGTCAGCGATGCCCTGTTCTCCAATCCGTTCGACATCACGGATCTGCACTGGAGTCCGGACAGCACGGCCTTCTACTTCTACTACAACCAGCGGGGCCACCAGGTCGTGCGGGTCGTGGAGGTCGAGGCCCAGACCGGCCAGACCCGGGCCGTCATCGACGAGCAGTCCACCACGTTCATCGACTATGCGCACAAGAAGCACCTGCAGTACCTGGACGAGACCCACGAGATCCTCTGGGCCTCGGAGCGGGACGGGTGGAGCCACCTGTACCTCTATGACAGCAGGACAGGCCAGGTCAAGAACCAGGTCACCCAGGGCCCGTGGGTCTGGCGGGGGGTGGACAGGGTGGATGTCAAGAACCGCCAGGTCTGGTTCCCGGCCAGCGGGTACTACAGTGGGCAGGACCCTTACCTCCTGCACCACTTCAGGGTCAACCTGGACGGCACAGGCCTGGTCTGCCTGACGTCCGGTAACGGGACCCACGAGGTCCAGTACGACCCCGGCCGGACTGTGTATGTGGACACCTACTCCCGCGTGGACATGCCCCCGATCCACGAGCTCCGCAGGGCAGCAGACGGCTCACTGATCTGCGAGCTGGAGCGGGCCGACGCCAACGACCTGCTGGCCACGGGCTGGCGCATGCCGGAACCCTTTGTGTCCGTGAGCCGTGACAGCCGGTTCGAGATCTGGGGCGTGATCTACCGGCCCACGCACTTCGATCCGTCCAGGACCTATCCGGTGATCGAGGACCTGTACGCGGGCCCGCAGGGCTCCTTTGTGCCCAAGCGGTGGTCCAGCTTCCACGGCCCCCAGGCCCTGGCCGAGCTGGGCTTCATCACGGTCCAGATCGACGGCATGGGCACGTCCAACCGGTGCCGCGCGTTCCACCACTTCTGCGCAAAGAACCTGGCCGACTCAGGCCTGCCGGACCGGATCCTCTGGATGAAGGAGGCGGCCCAAAAGTATCCGTACATGGACGTCCAGCGCGTGGGCGTGTACGGGACCTCTGCAGGGGCCCAGAGCGCGATGGCGGCTGTGCTCCACCATCCGGACTTCTACAAGGTCGCGGTCTCGTCCTGCGGGTGTCACGACAACCGCATGGACAAGATCTGGTGGAACGAACTCTGGATGGGCTGGCCCATAGGCCCCCACTACGCGGAGCAGTCCAACGTCACCAACGCCCACAAGCTCAAGGGCAAGCTCCTGCTCATGGTGGGGGAGCTCGATCAGAACGTCGATCCGTCCTCCACGATGCAGGTGGTCAACGCCCTGATCCAGGCCAAGAAGGACTTCGACCTCCTGGTGACCCCCGGGGCAGGCCATTCGGCCGGCGGCGAGTACGGAGAGCGGCGAAGACGAGACTACTTTGTCCGCCACCTGCTCGGCCAGGAGCCGCCCGACTGGAACCAGATGCCCCAAGAGGAGCAGAAGGAACAGGCCCAGGCCGGTGCGGCCAAGCCAAGCTGAGTCTGCCGCCCTCGGCAGGCTGCAGAGCCGCAGGTCCCGTTCCAGCGAAGAGGGTGTGGGATGACCGTCAGGGAAGCCGGACCCAACAGACCTCGCCCGGGCGCACTCGGATGGTCAGGAGAACCGGGCTGCTACCGCACCGGCTCCACGGTGATGTTCCGGAACTCGATGGGCCCGCCCTCGCTCTGGAGACCGATCCATCCAGCCCTGTCCGTGAGGCGGGTGCCCTCGTTCTGGAGCACCCCGTTCACGCGGCATCGGATGCGGTCCTTGAAGCAGACGATCTCGTAGGTGTTCCACTGGCCGGGCTCCCGCTCGCTGCCGGCCTGCTGCTTGGGGAGGATCACATAGGCCTTGGAGGTGTCCTGCCTGTCCCGCCCGTCCAGCGTGAGCCCTGTGCCCCCAAGCAGGACAAAGTCCCCGGCGCTGCCGGCCTGCAACTGACACTCGACGCACCGGGGCCAGACCTTGTCCGGTCCGCTGCAGTGGATCAGGAC
>JAGOQT010000408.1 GCA_018007255.1 Phycisphaerae bacterium
GAGCGGAACAGGCAGCTGTTCGGCCGCTTGGCTGGGTCGAGCCGGATTGCCGCGCCGGCCGCCAGCGCGGACTTCATCACCCGGTCGTACTCGGCCCTGGAGCCGTCGCACCACTCGACGCGGTCCGGCTTGCACAGGGCCTTCACCTCGGCCACCCACGAGAGCAGTCTCTTGTTCTCAGTCATCGAGTCACTCCAGCACCATCGGTCTTGGTTCTTGTCCCGGGATGGAGGTCCCAGCATGGTCACACCCCTCCACCAGCGTCCACCCTGACGTGAGAGACGCAGGATTGTAGAAACCCGCGGGCCGGCCTGTCAAGGGCGAGGCGACGGGACAAAGGGAATTGGGAATCCCGTGCGGGCGGGGCTCCAGACCCCCTCACCGTCGCCCGGAGGGCAGAGGCAGCACCACCTGCAGGGCTGCGCCGTCCCCCAGACCGACAAGGGCCACCTGGACCGGGGACCCTTCAGACAGATTCATGAAGGCGTCATGCAGAAAGGCCGTGAGGAAGTGGCCCAGGGCCGCGCCGGCCAGGACGTCGGACGGATAGTGGGCCTTGCCCTCCACCCTGGCCCAGGCCACGGTCCCGGCCAGGGCAAGGTTGGTGATCTGGCAGGTCCGACGCCACCCCTTGGGCATCGGGATCGAGCTGAGGTTCCGGTTGGAGAGGGTCGCATGGGCAAAGGCAGAGGAGGCATGGCCCGAGGGGAGGCTCTCATGGTCTTGGCCGTTGGGCCTCTCCCGATCGGTCCAGTCCTTGAGCCCGTGGGTGGCCAGGCCCGTGGCCGCGATCGCGCCGTACTCGACAGCCACCCCCCTGGCCTTGGCCATGACCCAGGTCTCGGGGTCCCTTCCGCTTGGCGTGACCAGGACCGTAAGGGGGACCTCCGCCTCGAGCACCGACAACAGGTCGTTGCTAAGCCGGACCGCGTCGTCTTGAGACCCGAACACAGGGGTGTGCCCTGTGGCCCAGTCCGAGACCTCCTGGTCCCAATCGTCGATCGCGAAGACCAGTGCGCATGCGGCCGGGACCCAAGTCTGGGGATCGAACAGGGCGTCCCTTGCGGCCTTGAGCACACGCGGCCCGTGCACGGGCCAGCCCGCCTGGCCCCCCCAGTCCCTTTCGCCCTGGGTGGACAGGCACCCCGAGCCGGTCACGAGGACCCATGCCAGGACCGCGGATCGAACCAGACCCAGCTGTGCTGTGCGAGACGTGCGCGATACCTCGTATGACATAGGGGCTATTGTACGGACCCAGGGGATCGGCACAACAGGCCTAATGCGTGGCCAGGGTCAGGGCCATGGCCCCGATCACCGCGATCAGGCCGCCGATCAGGGAGGGGACGCCCGGTCGCTCTCCGTTCAGGAGATAGGCGAAGGGGATGATGGCCAGTGGGGTCGAAGCCACAATGGCCAGGACCACACCCGTAGGCGCGATGGACAGGGCCCACTGATAGCAGGCCACGCCTATGGCAGGGCCTGCCAGGCTGTTGACCAAGACCCAGGGCCAGGCCCTGGCCCATGGGCGAGGGGTCCTGGCCGTGCCCTGGTCCTGTATGGCGGGCCTCCTCCACCTGCGGACGCCACGGTAGACGAGCAAGAAGACCAGGGTCAGGCCCAGGCCGCCGAGGATCCGTTGATAGGCCGCGGTCCCGCCGTCTATGGAGACGCCCGCCTGTTGGGCCACGGCATAGGCCTTGCGCGTGATGACCGCGCCTCCGCCCTGACCCAGGGCTGCAATGACCCCGAGGATCGTTCCCGTGACCCGGTGGGCGCGGCCGGTCGTGACTGTGGGTTCAGGGCGCACGGCCCAGGCCACGCCCACCAGGATCACGGTGCCCCACAGGACCTGCGCGGGCGTCAGGCCGGTCCCCAGCCACAGCCATTCCACGATCGCGCCCACGGGGGCTGCCAGGCATTGGGTCAGCAAGATGGTCAGGCGTGCCCCGATCCGAGGCAGGGCCGCGTACAGGGCCAGGTCGCCCAGGCCGAAACCGACCACGCCGCTCAGAACGAACCAGGCCAACGAGGGTCCGGACCACCCCTGGCCGAAGGTGTGCGCCCACAGGGCCAGCCACACGGTGGCCAGGGACAGCCTCGCCACATTCGCGGCCTTGCTCCCGAGCATGCGGGTGGTCCTGCCTGCGCTGGCTGCAGAGAGGGCGAACAGGAGCGTCGTCAGAAAGGCTGGGAGCATGCGGGTGCAGGGGCCTCAGAACAGCGTGTAGAGGAAGGGCGCAATGGCCTCGCTGCTCGCCAACAGGACGATCAGGCCCAGCAGGAGGAGCGTGATGAGGATGGGCAGGAGCCACCACTTCTTGTTGTGCCTGAGGAAGGACCAGAACTCCGCGACCAGGCACGGCCGCGCCTGCCGGGCCAGGTCCTTGAAGTCGCTTGCGGGAGTCTCTGGGGTCGTGTGCTTGGACATGGATGGCCAGGTCGTTCAGAACTGCTGGAAGTACCGCTGCGGCCCGTCCGGGGCGTGATGCTCCAGCCAGTAGGTTCGAGCCCCGGGGTCGAATCGGCGGCGGAGCGGGTCGCGTCCAGCCAGCCGGAAGACAAGTCCCAGCGGGGTGATCAGCCCGTAGTAGACCACGCCCATCAGGATCAGGCTTACGGCCAGGCCGATGGGCAGGGTCGCCCCGACAAGGACCCGATACACGGCCCTGGTGATCCCCAGGGACACGAAGGGACTCGCGGCCACGGCCCCCCCCGCGCCCACGATCCAGGCACACCACCGCAGGTCCAGGCCCCTGTGCACGTGGAGGACCGCTGCGATCGCCGTACAGGCGAGGGCGGCGACCCAACTGAACCGCCTGAGGGTCCGGCTGTCCGGGTTCCAGTTGACCTCGACCAGGGCCATAGGGTCTCTGTCTCCAGGGGCCTAGCCCACATTTCTCACAAGCCTTCGGTTCTGAGCGGTCCTGTTGACCGGCTGCTGCGTTCTCGGTCCCGTTTGTCCTCGACGTACCGCCCTGGGTACGCCTCCGGGCAAACGAGACCTGCGGCCTTGCATCCGGCCAACATGCCGCGCTCAGAACAACCTGTCCCAGGTGCGTCTGCCTCT
>JAGOQT010000409.1 GCA_018007255.1 Phycisphaerae bacterium
GACAATATCATCGCCAACAACCAGAACTCCGGCGTGTATCTGGGCAACAAGGACAGCACCGGGACCATCGCGGACAACCTCTTCATCGGCAACGGCACTGCAGTGGCCGGGTTCTATCAGTCCGAGTACCAGGTGACCCACAACGTCATCCTGGACTCGACCTATGCCGGCGTAGGCGCCTGGGACACGTGCAGGCTGAACGTCCGGGACAACGTCTTCCAGGGCAACGCCAAGGCACTCGTGGTGTATGCCAAGGGCTCAAAGGACACCAATACCCTGGGTCGCAACACCTTCTGGAAGAACACCGCAGACGTGGAGAACTGCCAGCGGGCAACGGATTCCATCCTGGCAGACCCCCTGTTCCAGGACCCGGCTACCGGCGACTATGCACTCAGGCCCGGCCCTGTAGTGGAGGCCAAACAGGGCCTGACCGACCCGAAGATCATCCGCACGCTCTGGGCCAGGTGGAAGGGCCGGGAGATCAAAGGTCCGTAATCCACAGCACGGGCTGGCGGACCGGGAAGTTCCGGATCACCTCGTCGTGGGTCGGATCGCTGTCCAGCCTCTTCCAGAGGTCGATGTACCTGGGCTCCTTTAGGGCCATGGCGCCAAAGAGCAACGCAGGCATGCGCACAGGGAACAGGTCGAAGTACAGGACATCCGGCTTGAAGGGCCACTTGGACTTGTCCGCTATGAAGGGATAGTGATAGGCCATGGCCCGCTTGAGGCCCCCTCCCTTGGCGTTCTCTGCGGTCCAGAGGTTCCGGTCGGGCGTCGACAGGATGTGGGCCGCGATCCCCATCACGTCAAGGTTGAAGAGGCTGTAGCAGTAGTGCTTGGTGCGGGCCAGTTCACGCGGGAAGCTGCCGTCCGCCTCCACCTGCTCGGGCAGGAGCTTGTTGACGAACAGGTCGCGGCACTGGCCCAGGACCTGGTCATTGCCCACCAGCCTGGCAAAGGCAGAGGCCTGCATGACCCAGCACGTGCCGTGGTTGTTCTGGGCCTTGCGCTCGTCCTGGCCGTAGGGGTGGGTCTGGATCCAGTTCAGGTAATCAGAGAACCAGGCCTTCAGCCCGCGCAGGTCCTCTGCGGGGATGGCCTTGGCCTCTTCCAGGACGAGGATCGACTGGGCCACCTCTGCCAGGTGAATGGTGTCTATGATCCCGATCCCCCGGCCCGTGCACCGGCCCTGGATGGCCTGGGCGTACAACAGGTGCGGGTTCATCCGCGTGCCGTCGTCCAGGAACCAGACCCGCAGGTGCCGGACCGCGGCCCGGGCGTATCCGGCCTCCCCGGTGATCCGGTACGCAGCAGTCAAGGCAGCGGTGATCCGGCTGAGCCTGACCATGGCATGGCGGTGCGCGGAGAAGTTGTCCGGGTTGCTCAGGCCGTCCCGCTGGACATAGGGTCCATCCGGGTTGTTGGGATCAGGCCACCAGTAGTCGCCCTCTGAGTAGAAGTCGTGCGCCCCTCCCGCACTCCTCGCACAACGGTCCTCGGTCACGCTCCCGGGTACGGCATCGAGCACAGGGTCCGCAAACCGCAGGACCCGTCCCCTCTCGTGCACCCGCAGGTCGAGCCCCTGGGTCTGGCCCCCTGACAGGGCGGCCCACGCACAGACCTGATCCAGTGCTGCAGGGCCGATCGACACGGCCCCCACTGCCTTCAGAAACCCGCGGCGATCCATGGTCTGACTACCTGCACGCCCGGCGCACGAACTCGATCCGCGCCACCGGCCGGACTAGGGCGCCTCCTCTTTCTCCCAGGGCACGACCCACTTGTACACGGTGTGCTCTGTACCCAGGTACTGTCCGCTGTCCGTGCTGACCGTGGCGACCTCCACGGGCTTGGCCCCGCGCATGTCGAAGTCATGGGACACGATCCGCGATCCGGGCTTGAGCTTGGCCAACTGGGGCATGAGCTTGACGTTCAGGGACGGCAGGAGGTACAGGGTCACGACCGAGGCCTCGCTCAGGTCCAGGGTGAAGATGTCCGCCTGCTTGATCGTGACCAGGTGCTCGACCTTGTTGGCCCGGACGTTCTCGAGGGACTCCTTGATCCGCTCCGGGTTGATGTCGAAGCCCACGGCCTTGACCCCGTACTTCTTGGCCGCGGTGACCACGATGATCCCGTTGCCGCAGCCCAGGTCGTAGACCACGTCCGTCGGCTTGATCTCGGCCATCTCCAGCATCTTGTCCACCGCGGCCTGGGGCGTGGGCACAAAGATCACGTCGGGCTCCCTGGGCTGCGACAGGATCTCGGCCGCAAGTCCGGCAGAGGGCTGGGCCGGCTCGCCGAAGCCGATCTTGAAGGCCACGGCATGCTCACAGGGCATCTTGGACGGGGTCTTGATGACCAAGGCGTCCGCCTCCTGGGTCCACACAAGCTTCTCCTGGCTGCCCAGCACCTGGACGGAGGCAATCGAGCCCGCAGACACGGCGGAGGACCTGCCCAGGGACCGGATCCGGATGTCCGCGGTGGGGATCGCCATGCAGAACGCGTAGAGCGTATCGCCCTTGGCCGTGAATCGGATGTCCTGCTCGGTGTAGGAGGCCCTGTTCTCATTGAACATCCCGCCCTGGTCCTTGCCCGGGCCCTCGCCAAAGACCTTCCAGGGCCGGGTGCTGAAGATCCCCTCCCCGTTGACCTGGATCCACTGGGCCATGCCCTCGAGGAACGCAACCTCGTCCTCGTCGATCGTGCCGTCCCCCCGCATGGGTATGCTCAGGAGCAGGTTGCCGTTCTTGCTGACCACGTTGACCAGCATGCGGACGACCTGGGCGACCGACTTGTACCGGTGCTGGTCCAGGAGACTGCGGTTGTAGTGCCAGCTCCCTATGCACGTGTCGGTCTGCCACGGGGCGGCCTGGATCACGTCGCTCGAGCCCCGCTCGTAATCCTCCACCAGGGCCGCACGCCGGGCCTCGTCCACCCCCTTCACGTTGAGGACCGCCTCCAGCTTCCCGTTGCGCCGCCGGATGTTGGCGTTGTAGTAGTGCGCGGCCAGATCCAGCCCCGCCTGGCCGAGCGGCAGGTCCCCGATGTTGTCGAAGTAGAGGAGGTC
>JAGOQT010000067.1 GCA_018007255.1 Phycisphaerae bacterium
TGGTGGGCTGGGAGAAGTGTATAAGAGGCAGATTCAGGGCGCGGGGGCGAAGTGTGGGACGGAGCCGGATGGGTTGGGCATCCCAAGGAGTCGTTGAAAGAGCTTTTCCGTCAGGGGGAGAAGGTCAAGATACTCCTCTGCACGGAGTCGGCGAGCGAGGGGTTGAACCTTCAGACATGCGGCGTACTGATCAACTTCGATGTACCGTGGAACCCCATGCGCGTCGAACAACGGATCGGGCGTATTGACCGCATCGGCCAGCAGTACCCGGAAGTGTTCGTCAGGAACTACTTCTATGCGGAGACGGTCGAGGCCGTGGTCTACCAGCGGCTCGAGGACAGGATTCGCTGGTTTGAAGACATCGTTGGTTCCCTGCAACCGATCCTGCATGGCGTCAGTCGCGCCATCGAGTTGCTGGCGATGATGCCGGCATCATCGAGAGCGAGGCGCATCGAAGAAGAGGTTGCGGCCATCCGGGAACAGATGAATGACAGGGCCGCTTCCGGATTGGACTTGGACGGATTCATTCGCGAGGAGCCGAGTCTTCCCCGCGATGTCGAGACTCCCATCACCCTGCCGGAGATCGAGGCCGAAATGCTGCACTCGGCCGCGCTCGGGCGGCGATTCCGTGCACACGACGACATACCCGGAGCTTACCTCCTGGACTGGCGCGGTAGTGAAGTGCCGGTGACCTTCAAGGCCCAGGTGTATGATGCGCATCCATACACCGTGAGCCTCCTCACCTACGGCAATCCCCTCTTTCACGAGCTGATTGGCGTCGTGCCGGCACCCGACCCAGGAGAGGACAGGAAGGGAATTGCCCGCGTGACCGCCGTCGGCGACCCGAAGAGTCTTGTGTTCGCAGATGGAGCAGGCGGCCAAGTGAAGTGTCTGGCCACACTGGCAGACTTCCGTCGGGGCTGTGAAGGCAGTGGCGATGCGTGGGACGATGCCGCGCTATCGGGGTTGAACAGCTGTGTCCAGGCTGTCGCCGCAGAGGCGGTGGCAGCACCGAGCGCCGTGACGCGCCAGAGAACGGAAGCAGTGCGCCTTGCCTTGGCCGAGGAGGCAAGGCAGATCCTTTCTCGAACGGCGGCAATCGATCTGGCTATAGCAGCGACACCAGATCTCTTCGCGAGCCGGCGTGGCCCCCTGTCTGCGACAGATGCGCTCGCTCGGCTTGTCGAAGAGGGCGTCCCATTCCGTGGTCTGGCATCCATCGCCGGCCAGAGCGCGGGCGGGCTTTCGGCTGACGACCCGTTCGTGGTGTCATTGCAGGGGCAGTCCAGCGCATGGATGGGCAAGAAGCGGGTCGACCTACGTGAGCAGGGACTGGACGTCCTGCGGCGGTACAAGGCATTTGTCGGCGCATCCAAGACTCAGCCTGAGAGACCGGAGGCGAAAGCGGAGATGCTTTGGCTTCCCGTGCGGTCGGCAGCAACCAGGCAGAAGGGCGGCACGCGTGCGTCGTTGCGGATACTGAGTGGGTCGGAAAGGCCAGCGAGCGGAAACTGGGCTCCTCTCTACGACCTTCAGGCAGCAGCCAGTGGCTTTGGCGAGGCTCGGTCCGTTCAGACACGTGGATGGGTGGAGGTCCCGGAGACATGGAGACTCGTTCCTGGCATGTTCGTGGGACGCGTTGTGGGGCATTCGATGGAACCCCGCATCCCGGACGGATCGTACTGTCTGTTCAGATCGCCCGTGATCGGTAGCCGACAGGGTCGGATCCTGCTTGTGCAACACCGCGATGTCCAAGACCCAGAGACAGGCGGCCGCTACACGGTAAAGGTCTACGACAGCGAGAAATCAGCCAGCGGTGAGTCCTGGGCTCACACGCGGATCACACTTCGGCCTCTGAACAAGTCGTTCCAGCCGGTCGTGCTGACGCCCGAAGACGAGGGAGCGGTGGCAGTGGCTGCTGAGTTTGTGGGCGTTCTGCGATAGGCTGGTCGCGCACGACCGGGCGGTCTACGTGTCGCGAGCGACCCCGAGTCCCCCACATGCGGCGCGGGGCGGGGGACCTCGAGGGGCAGACCTTGACATAACAATGAACGGAAGGAGGAAGAGGGAGCAGCCCTCGGAGTTCAGTATGCTCATCAACGTACGTGTTATCGAGTACTGACCGCTCTTGCTGCCCCTTCGGGCGCGATGGGCTTTGCCACGACCCTGCTGGCTCTGCGCTGCTAGCGCTGCTAGGGTCAGACCTTGACATAACAATGAAGGGAGGGCGGAAGGATGAAGGCGGAAGGCAGGGACAATGGGACCAGAGAACAGGCCGAGGGGCTAACCATGGCTCCTGTGGGCGGGCTACCGCTGGCCGCGGGACCGTGGTCTCAGCGCTGCTAGGGTCAGACCTTAACATAACAATTAAGGGAAGGCGGAAGAGGAGAAGAAAGGCGGAAGGATGAAGGCGGAAGAGGATCAGTCCTCGGGGTGAGTATGCTCCACAAAGAACCAATGGGTACCTCAGGCTGACAGTCGGAGGCCAGGCGGTCGTACATGGAAACCACATGACACGTTCTTAGGAGAGAAGACCATGATAACTGAACTCGACAAACTGCTGGCACCGGAATGGCTCGCGACCGTTTCCGAGGAGTCTCGACTCCCGAGTATGGACCAGCTTCTTCGCGATTCGCTTTACTACCCTGCAAGTGGACTGAATGGAACACCTGTGAAATTCCTGGCTGGGAACGTATACTCATTCATCTATGCCGACTATGGCGTAGACAGGACGGCCTTCCTGGACAATCTGAATGGCACTGACCCTGAATGCGGCTTCAGACACTATCATTCGATGTGCCAGAGGGATGTGTTTCGTGAGGACATTGTGCCAAACGACTGGCGGCCGCCAATTACCCCGACCGAGCACGGAGATAGACAGAGGTTAGAGGAAAGAGAGAGGGCGTGCAGACTATTCGGCCACTGGAGCGTTTGGCAACGAGACGCAACCGCAAGCACTGCTGTTGGGCCAGAGCGTTTCAGTTTCTTGTTTCTGGCAGGAGAAATGTCAGCAATTTACCAAGGACTCTATTCCAGGATGGGAATTGCGCCGAGGATTCTGGCGATAATTCAGCCAGGAACAATGGGTGGTGAGTGGGAAAGTGTAACGTCGGATGAGTCCTTTTTCAAGAAGGTGGTTCGAGGAAACACAGCCGGTCTACCGGAGTTTCTATTATATGGTGGATTCGGCCAAGGCGGCTATGAGGAGGCTTGTTGGATTGAGTATAGGGGCGAGAGATTGGTGCAACTGCCCGAAAGATACGCTGGACTGTGGAGACTGAACTGAGTGGCCGCAAGCGACGACCTTGAGGGGCAGGCCTTGATATGGCAAGGCGGAAGGATGAAGGCGGAAGGCGGGACAAAGGTAGTCAGGTAGACAGGTAGTAGCGGCCAAGCGCTGCGCAGGGACGAGATTCCTTTTTCGCCACGAAACCCACGAAAACACACGAACGAAGAGGCGGCCGCACGCGGACGCTCTGCGTCCGGCCGTCTGGCATTCGCCTGCCGGGTGGTCATCGCGGGTCTGCGTTCTGCAAGCGAGCTTACTCCACGCAGCCCGGCTTGCCCACGGGCGTGCGGGTCGGGCGCGGGAGGCGGGAGGCGTGATGCGCAAAGCGGCAAGCGGGAGGAGCCGAGGGCTGCGGCCTGTCGCCCCGACAGGCCGCGAGTTTCATGGAAATGGGTCTTGACAATCTTCTATAATGATAGATAATGGTCACATGAAGCGCACCCTTGAAAAGCTGCTGGACCTGGAACATTTTCCCCATGCGAGGATGGCGTTCGTCGTGGGTCCTCGCCAGGTGGGGAAGACGACGCTCGCCCAATCGTTGCTCGCCAAGCGCAGGTCGGCTGATCTCTATCGCAGCTGGGACGATCTCCAGTGGCGCCGCGAGTTCGTGCGTGAGCCGTATGCCTTCGTGGATGCCTACCGGCCGAAGGGGGCGGCCGGAAAGCCGCTCGCGGTGCTGGACGAGATTCACAAGTACCCGCGATGGAAATCGTACGTAAAGGGGCTCTGGGACACGCGCAAGGGGTGGATCGACCTGCTCGTGACGGGAAGCGGGCGCCTCGATGTCTACCAGCGCGGCGGCGACAGCCTGCTTGGGCGGTATCACCAGTATCGCCTGCACCCGCTTTCGCTCCGGGAAGCGATCGATCCGATGGGCTCCTCGCTCGACGGGGATCCCGATGCGACCATGCGCGCCCTCCTGCTGCTCGCGGGTCCCGCGCCGGTGCGGGCGAGCAGGGCCCTGAAGGATCTGTTGCGCTGGGGCGGCTTTCCGGAGCCCTTCCTGGAAAGGAACGAGCGCCGGCACCGGCAGTGGCTGAGAGAGCGGCGGGCTCTGATCGTGAGGGAAGATCTCCGCGACCTGACGCGCATCAGGATGCTCTCGCATGTGGAAGAGCTGATCGAGCTTCTCGTGCTCCGCGCGGGCGGCGTCCTTTCGTATAACGCGCTTCGCGAGGATCTCCAGGTCGCTGTCGAGTCGGTGCGCCAGTGGACGGATCATCTCCAGCGTCTCTATTTCCTGTATCTCGTGAGGCCCTTCGCCGGCAACATCGCCCGCTCCCTGCGGAGAGAGCCGAAGCTTTACCTCTGGGATTGGTCCGAGATCGCCGACGAGGGTGCTCGTTTCGAGAATCTCGTGGCGAGCCATCTCCTCAAGTGGTGCCACTTCGTGCAGGATTGGGGGCTGCCGGCCCTCGATCTACGTTACGTTCGGGACCGCGAGAAGCGCGAGGTCGATTTTCTCCTGACGCTGGACAAGAAGCCGTGGGCCCTGATCGAGGCGAAGCTGTCCGCAACGTCTCCGACGCCGGCGATGGGTTACTTCGGCGAGCGTCTCAAGGTGCCCCATCGGATGCAGGTGGTTCTGGAGTGCGAGCGGCCCGGGACGGCCGGCGGCGTCCACATCATCGATGCGGCCAACTTCCTGCGCACGCTGCCCGTCTAATGGGCTTCAAGAAAGGCGGAAGGATGAAGGCGGAAGGAGAAGTGAGGGTCAGACCTTGACATAACAATTAAGGGAAGGCGGAGAAGAAAGGCGGAAGGATGAAGGCGGAAGGCGGAGGGAGGAAGGAGAAAGGATGAAGGATGAAGGCGGAAGGCGAGCAGCCGGAGGCTGCGGTTCTAGGTGTTAGGTTTTAGGTGTTCGGCAGGAAGAAGCAGACGAGTAGGCAGGTAGTCAGGTAGACGAGTAGTCAGGTAGACAGGTAGTGGCGGCCAGGGGACGCGGTGCGGAGAGCCTAAGACGGTAAGAGGGTAAGATGGTAGGAGCGAGGAGCAGTCGCCAGGGAGCACGGAACTGAGATGCAGATTCTTGGCCACGAAAGCCACGAAAACACACGAACAAAGAGGCGGCCGCACGCGGACGCCCTGCGTCCAGCCGTCTGGCATTCGCCTGCCGGGTGGTCATCGCGGGTCTGCGTTCTGCAAGCAAGCTTGCTCCACGCAGCCCGGCTTGCCCACGGGCGTGCGGGCGCGATGCGCGGTAGGCGGGAGAGGAGAAGAAAGGCGGAAAGATGAAGGCGGAAGGGGGAATCGGGGCGCAGATCGCGCTGCTTTACGCCGAGGCCGACGAATTGATGGCCATATTGACCACATGCGCCCGTAACGCCAAGGACCGGAGAGACGGCAGATGATGCCTTGGGAAGGGTGGTCGAGTTTCAGACACCCGAACATATTGTGGTTTGGCCGTGGCCGAATTGATTCAGACCCGTAAGGAGGTTTCCCGAAATGGACATTCCACGGATCTTCAACATTACTGAGAGTGCTCACCGCATCCATAACCCGTTCACACCCGAGAAGCTCGCCATCCTCGGCGCGGCGCTGCGCCTGGAGAAGGGGGCCCGAGTGCTGGACCTCGGCAGCGGTTCGGGGGAGATGCTGTGCACCTGGGCGCGCGATTACGGAGTCATCGGCACCGGCATCGACATGAGCGGGTTGTTCACCGAGCAGGCGAAACTCCGCGCAGAGGAGCTCGGCGTCTCCGATCAAGTCAGGTTCATCCATGGCGATGCCGCCGGCTATGTCTCTGACGAGAAGGTCGGTGTGGCAGCCTGTGTCGGTGCCACTTGGATCGGCGGGGGTGTAGCCGGCACGATCGAGCTTCTGGCGCGGAGCCTCCGCCCCGGAGGGATCATCCTCATCGGCGAGCCCTACTGGCGGCAGTTGCCGCCGACGGAAGATGTTGCCAAGGGGTGTCTTGCCAACACGATCTCTGACTTTCTCACGCTTCCAGAACTTCTCGCGTCTTTCGGCCGCCTTGGCTACGACGTCGTGGAGATGGTTTTGGCAGACCAAGACAGTTGGGACAGATACGAGGCGGCCAAGTGGCTCGCCATGCGTCGATGGCTTGAAGCCAATCCCGAGGACGAGTTCGCGGAAGAGGTTCGAGCCAAACTGACCTCGGAACCCGAGCGCTACGCCGCTTGCACGCGCGAATACGTGGGCTGGGGCGTGTTCGCGCTGATGAGGCGGAGGATGAAGGCGGAAGGATGAAGGCGGAAGGCGGAGAAGAAAGGCGGAAGGCGGAAGGCGGAAGGCGGAAATCAGGACCTGTAGACGGGTTACCTTTTAGCCACGAAACCCACGAAACGACACGAACGAAGAGGCGGCCGCACGCGGACGCTCTGCGTCCGGCTGTCAGGCATTCGTCTGCCGGGTGGTCATCGCGCGTCTGCGTTCCGGAAGCGAGCTTGCTCCACTCAGCCCGGCTTGCCCACGGGCGTGCGGCTTGGGCGCGGCAGGCGGGAGGAGGAGAAGAAAGGCGGAAGGCGGAGAGGAAAGGTGGAAGGATGAAGGATGAAGGCGGAAGAGGAAAAGAAAGGCGGAAGGAGGACAGAAGTAGTCGGGTAGACGGGTGGTCAGGTAGTAGCGGCTGGGGGCCGCGGTGCGGAGAGCCTAAGACGGTAAGAGGGTAAGATGGTAGGAGCGAGGAGCAGGCGCCAGAGACGCGGCGAGGAGAACCTAAGACGGTAAGAAGGCAAGATGGTAAGAGCGAGGAGCTGGCGGCGGGGACCGCCCTGTAAGGTTCTTAGCCACGAAACCCACGAAAACACACGAACGAAGAGGCTGCCGCACGCGGACGCCCTGCGTCCGGCCGTCAGGCATTCACCTGCCGGGTGGTCGTCGCGGGTCTGCGTTCCGCAAGCGAGCTTGCTCCGCTCAGCCCGGCTTGCCCACGGGCGTGCGGCTCAGGCGCGGCAAGCTGATGCGCAAGGAGGTAGGTGAGGGACCGATCGCAACCGACCTGAGCCGTTTGATCGTGGCTGAGAATCTGTACCTCAGTCCCGTGTTCGCCGCTGCACGTATCACGGTCCTACTGTCTTACTTTCCTACTGTCTTACGGTCTTACTGTCTTACGGTCCTACTGGAGTACCCCCAAGGGTTGACCGGCGTTGTGCATTTCTGCTAAGATAGGGGGGCTCCAAAGCCATCTGCGTGTTCTTGTACGTGAGGAGTGCTGCATGAACCTCTCCATCTGGGTGGGTCCTCGGGCCTTGATCCTGGCCCTCTCTCTGGCCCTGGGCGCGCAAACGGCCTTTGGGCAGGGGGTTGTGATCCATGAGCTGATGGCGGAGAACGCCTGCACCCTGGCGGACGGTCCTGACGAATATGACGATTGGATCGAGTTGTACAACCCGACGGGCCTGCCGATCGACGTGGGGGGGCTGTTTCTGACCGACGACCCTGAGGACCCGACACTGTGGCAGATCCCCACGGGGCGGCCTTTGGATACGGTGATCGGTCCGGGCCGGTTCCTGCTGATCTGGGCGGACCAGGGCCCGCCCACGCCCGGGCTGCACGCGGGGTTCAAGCTGGACGGGGCAGGCGAGTCGGTCAGTCTGTACGACAGGGACGGGGCTACGCGGATCGACTCGGTGGTGTTCCCCAGGCAGAGGGCGGACATCTCGTACGGTCGTGATCCCCACGACACGAATCAGTGGAGGTACCTGGTGGTCCCCACGCCAGGCGGGCCCAACCTGGCGGCCTTCACCGGCGAGGTGGGGGACCTTCGGGTCAGCCACGGGCGTGGCTTCTACGATGCGCCGTTCTCGCTGGAGCTCTCCACGGACACGGCAGGTGCTACGATCGTGTACACGGTGGACGGGGGCGTGCCGTGCGATGCGTTTGGGGTCCGCTCCGCCGGTGCGAGGGTGTACACGGGTCCGATCTCCGTGGGCACGACCACGTGTGTGCGTGCGGCGGGCTGCAGGTCCGGCTGGCTCTCGACCCCGGTAGAGACCCACACCTACATCTTCCCTGAGGCCGTGCGCAACCAGGCCACGAACCCGGCCACAGGCGTGCAGGTGGTCCCGCCCGGGTATCCGGCGAAGTGGGGCTCGGCCAACGCGGATTACCAGGTCGATCCGGACGTGGTGGGAGACAAGGACCAGTTCGGGGGACTGTACAGACAGACGTTTGTGCAGGACCTGAAGACCGGTCCCACGGTCTCCCTGGTCATGGCCAGGGACGACTGGTTCGGCCCCACTGGGATCTACATCAACGAGTCCCAGGACGGCACAGAGCGTGCGTGTTCCCTAGAGTGGATCGATCCCAACGGAATCCAGGGATTCCAGATCAACTGTGCCATGGCCATGCAGGGTGGTGCCAAACACGACGGGGGTGGCACGAGTCTGCAGAGGTGGAAGACCTTCAAACTCTCCATGAGGCCCAGATTCAAGACAACGGCTGATGTCGACCGTGCAGGGACACGAGTCTCCACTGACGGCCCGAGCCGATTGGACTACCCCGTCTTTCCCGACTCACCCGTCAAGAGCCTCGACACATTCGTGCTCGACGAAGTGCTCAGCAACGCCTGGAATCACGCCGGCCAGCACATGTACTCAAGCTACTTCCAGGACCAGTACGTCTCAGACCTCCACAATGCAATGGGAGGGCATTCACCCCACGGCCTCTACGCCCATGTGTATATCAACGGCCTGTATTGGGGCATGTACTATGTGCACGAGCGGCCCGACGACTCCTGGGCAGCGGAGATGTTCGGCGGCGAGAAGGAGGAGTACGACTGCATCAAGCACAGCACGGCCCGCGTGGTCAACAACGGCAATGGGATCAGCGGTGGTGCGGTCGCCAACTTCAATGCGATGCTCAGTGCGGCCAATGCGGTGGCCGCTGACCCTACGAATGCGGCCAAGTACGAGACCCTCTGCCGCCAGTTGGACGTGGACAACTTCATCACGGACCTCCTGGCTCACTGGTTTGCCCTGAACTGGGACTGGCCCGAGAAGAACTGGTATGCGACGCATCGCAATACCCCTGACGGGAAATGGCGGTTCCACGTCTGGGACGCGGAGCACTCCCTGGAGTGGTTGGAAACTCGTCCTGAATACCAAGATGTCTATGGCCTGAGTGTCTCCGGGATCCACGACAAGCTCAAGGTCAACGCCGAGTATCGCATGAGGTTTGCAGACCTGGTGCACCGGTTCTTCTTCAACGGCGGTGCACTGACCTATTCCAGCACGTCCGCCCTGCACGCCTTCCGGATGGCCCAGATGGACCGTATGATCGTAGGGGAGTCCGCTCGATGGGGCGACACCCGGCAGGCCGTGCCGCACACCCGTCAGGACTGGGTGGACTACCAAAGCGGTGTCCTGTCCAACTGGATCAAGCCCCACTCGGAGTACAAGGTCCTAGACTATCTCAAAGGGGCCGGCCTCTATCCGAGCCTCGGCGCCCCGATCTTCAATGTTAACGGTAGTTACCGGCACGGCGGGCAGGTGGCGTCCACGGACACATTCTCGATGGCCGCACCTGCGGGGACCCTGGGCAAGATCTACTACACACTGGATGGATCCGATCCGCGTCTGCCCTATACGGGCGATCCGTCCGGACTGACTGCGATCACGCTTGCGCCTGCCAGTGCGTCCAAGCGGGTCCTGGTGCCCGCAGCAGCGGTCAGCGACGCATGGCGGGGCGGGGGGGCCTTTGGCGACTCGGCCTGGGCCCTGGTCACAGGCGGTCCGGGCGGGGTGGGTTTTGACGCGAATCCTGCCAGCGGGGGGGACTACACGGCCTACATGAGCTACGACGTAGGCCCCGCGATGAACGGCAAGAACACCACCTGCTACATCCGCATCCCGTTCACGGTCAGTGCCTCGGATCTCTCCGGTCTGGCTGCGTTGACGCTGAAGGTGCAGTACGACGACGGATTCGTGGCCTATCTGAACGGGACCGAGGTCAGCAGGGCGGGCCTTACCGGTACCCCCGTCTGGAACTCGCAGGCCAGTGCCAGTCATGCTGCGGGCACGACCATGACGTCCCTTGACATATCCGGTCATGTGGGTCTGGTGCGTGCGGGGCAGAACGTGCTGGCGATCCAGGGGTTGAACAACTCGCTGACGAGCACGGACCTGTTGATCTTGGCGGAGCTGGCTGGGGGCAAGACGAGCGGGGGCCCGGAGGTTGGTGTCTCCGGCGGAGCGGTGGAGTACAAGGGCCCGATCCGTTTGGCCAGGAGCGTGCTGGTCAAGGCGCGTGTTCGGAGCAGTGGGGAGTGGAGTGCGTTGAACGAGGCGGTGTATGCAGTAGGACCAGTGGCGGAGTCCCTTCGGGTCACGGAGATCATGTACCACCCGCAGGACACAGGGGACCCGGCGGACGCGAACGCGGAGTACATCGAGTTGGCGAACGTAGGGTCTGAGGCGATCAACCTGAATCTGGTCCGGTTTACGGAGGGTATTGGGTTTACGTTTGGCGACATGTCCCTCCAGCCTGGGCAATACGTGCTGGTGGTCAAGGATCTGGGTGTGTTCACGGCCCGGTATGGCGAGGGCCTTCCCATAGCGGGGGTGTATGAAGGCAGTCTGAGCAACGGGGGCGAGGAGGTTCGTCTGGAGGACGCGATCGGTCAGGTGATCCTGGACTTCGAGTACAAGGACGGGTGGTATAAGAGCACGGACGGCCGAGGTCACTCCCTGGTGGTCCGGGAGCCTGGGTCTGTGGATCCCGGGTTGCTGGGCGACAAGGACTCGTGGCTGGCCAGTCCGGAGCCAGGGGGCACGCCCGGCCGTGGTGAGTAGATGAACTGCCTGAGCGTGTCCAGCCTCTGCAGTGTGACCATCCCCCTCCTGTTCGTCTGTACTGCCGGCAGGGTGTGGGGCCAGACGGTCGTGATCAGCGAGTTGATGGCCCAGAACGCCCGCGCGTGGGCGGACGAATCCGGCCAGTACGGCGACTGGATCGAGTTGTACAACCCGACGGGCCTGCCGATCGACGTTGGGGGGCTGTTCCTGACCGACGACCCTGAGGACCCGACCCTGTGGCAGATCCCCACGGGACGGCCTTTGGATACGGTGATCGGTCCGGGCCGGTTCCTGCTGATCTGGGCGGACCAGGGCGCCGGCGCTGCCGGGCTGCACGCTGGGTTCAAGCTGGAGGCTGGCGGGGAGTCGGTCAGTCTGTTCGACAGGGACGGGGCCACGCAGATCGACTCGGTCGTGTTCCCCAGGCAGAGGACGGACATCTCCTACGGTCGTGATCCCCACGACACGAATCAGTGGAGGTACCTGGTGGTCCCCACGCCAGGCGGGCCCAACCTGGCGGCCTTCACCGGCGAGGTGGGGGACCTTCGGGTCAGCCACGGGCGTGGCTTCTACGATGCGCCGTTCTTGCTGGAGCTCTCTACGGACACGGCAGGTGCTACGATTGTGTACACGGTGGACGGGGGCGTGCCGTGCGATGCGTTTGGGGTCCGCTCCGCCGGTGCGAGGGTGTACACAGGTCCGATCTCCGTGAGCACGACCACGTGTGTGCGTGCAGCGGGCTGCAGGTCCGGCTGGCTCTCGACCCCGGTGCAGACCCATACGTATGTCTTCGTGGGGGATGTGGTCAGGCAGAGCCAGGCCGCGGCCGTTGCGGCGGGGTACCCTCCCTCCTGGGGCGCGTATGCGGCCGATTACGAGATGGACCCGGAGGTGGCCGCAGATCCCCAGTACTCAGGCCTGATGGCCGAGTCCCTCCGCTCTGTGCCGACCGTGTCCATTGTCACGGACAAGAAGGGCCTCTTCGACGCCTCCACCGGCATCTACACCAACCCCCTGGCCGAGGGGGACTCGCTGGACCCCTTGAAGTGGGAGAGGCCCGTCTCCATGGAGCTGTTCCAGGCGGACGGTGCGAAGGAGGTCCAGATCGACTGCGGCCTAAGGATCCAGGGGGGGCACTCTCGCCACCCGAACAAGTGCCCCAAGCACTCCTTCGGCCTTCGATTCAGAGGGGCCTACGGCCAGACCAGCCTGGATTACGAGCTGTTCGACGGCTGGCCCGTGCGGACGTTCGATTCCCTCCAGCTCCGCAGCGGGTTCAACAACGTCTGGACACACTGGGACGCCGGCCAGAGGCAGCGGGCCCAGTACGTTCGAGACCACTGGGCCAGGGACACCTTGACTGCGATGGGCAATCCCGATGCGCTCCAGGGGTTCTCCGTGCACCTGTACCTGAACGGCATGTACTGGGGGCTGTACATGCTCCACGAGCGGCCCAGCGCGAGCCACTACGCCGCGTATCACGGCGGGGATCCGGAGGCCGTCGATGCCGTCAACGGGGATCCCACGTACGTGATCTCGGACCCCCTCAACACAGGCCAGGTCTCGGACGGGACGATCGATGCATGGCTCGAACTGAAGACGATTGTGGCGGGCCGCAACTGGGACCAGATCCAGCAGGTCCTGGACGTGGACAACTTCATCGACTGGACGATCCTGAACTACTACGGCGGCAACATCGACCTCAAGCGGGGCACGAACTGGAGGGCGGCAGGCGGAGGACCCCTGCGCAGGCCCTGGCGATTCTACAGTTGGGACGCGGAGCGGATCCTCGAGGACCTGGAGTACACGAGCCTGGGGGTTGCAGATGCCACGGGCCTGTTCAATGCACTGTACGATATCGAGGAGTTCCGCGTCCGGTTCGGGGACCGCGTGCACAGGCACCTCTTCAACAACGGCTGCCTGACCCCCGACAGGGCAATCCAGACATGGACGAGGCGGTCCGATCAGGTCGAGCAGGCCGTGATCGCAGAGTCAGCCCGTTGGGGCGACTACCGCAGAGATGTCCACAGGTATCAGTCGGGTCCGTATGACCTGTACACCAAGGGCGGGCACTGGATCCCTGAGAGGGACCGCCTTCTGAACCAGCACTTCCCCGCCAGGACATCTGTTGTGGTCGACCTGTTCCGCAACTTCAAGCCTATGCCTCTCTATCCGGGTCTTGGTGCCCCGGTCTTCCAGGTCAACGGTTCCTACAGGCACGGGGGGCAGGTCGCATCCACGGACACGTTCTCCATGGCCATGCCTGCAGGGACCACGGGCAGGATCTACTACACACTGGATGGCACAGATCCGCGTGTGCCGTCCACGGGCGATCCGTCCGGATTGACCGCGATCACCCTTGTACCTGCCGGTGCCTCCAAGCGGGTCCTGGTGCCCACAGCGGCGATCAGCGAGGCCTGGCGGAGTGGAGGGGCCTTTGACGACTCGGCCTGGGCCTTGGTCACGGGCAGTCCGGGCGGCGTGGGGTTCGACGCGAATCCTGCCAGCGGTGGGGACTACACGGCCTACATGAGCTACGACATAGGCCCTGCGATGAACGGCAAGAACACTACCTGCTACATCCGCATCCCGTTCACAGTCAGCGGCTCGGATATCGGGAGTCTGGCTGCCCTGACGCTGAAGGTGCAGTACGACGACGGGTTCGTGGCGTACCTGAACGGGACTGAGGTGTGCAGGGCGGGCCTTACCGGTACCCCTGTCTGGAACTCGAAGGCCAGTGCAGCCCGGGCTGCGGGCACGGCCATGAACTCCTTTGACATATCGGGCTATACGGGTTCACTTCGGGCCGGCCAGAACCTGCTTGCGATCCAGGGTCTGAACAACTCCCTGACGAGCACGGACCTGCTGATCCTGGCGGAGTTGTCCGCAGGCAAAACGAGCGGTGGCCCGGAGGTGGGTGTCTCCGGCAGCGCGGTGGAGTACAAGGGCCCGATCCGTTTGGCCAGGAGCGCGGTGGTCAAGGCGCGTGTTCGGAGCAGTGGGGAGTGGAGTGCGTTGAACGAGGCGGTGTATGCAGTAGGTCCAGTGGCGGAGTCCCTTCGGGTCACGGAGATCATGTACC
>JAGOQT010000410.1 GCA_018007255.1 Phycisphaerae bacterium
CCACTGGTAGTGCACCGTCCGCTTGCCGTCCGTGGTGAAGTTCTGATACGGTCTGTACGGGGCAGGACCCAGCCACCGGTCCCAGTCCATGGACTCGGGCACAGGCAGCAACTCGACGCCCGGCCCGTCCTTGCCGTTGGGCAGGCCCACCTCCACTCGCGTGACCTTTCCGATCCGGCCGTTGCGGACCAGCTCGCAGGCCCTGCGAAAGTGGGCCTCGGACCTCTGCCAGGACCCGGTCTGCCAGACCCGGCCGTGGCGATGGACCGCGTCACAGATCGCCCTGCCCTCGACAATGCAGCGGGCCAGGGGCTTCTCGCCGTAGATGTCCAGGCCGGCCTCTGCACAGGCCACGGCCGTGAGTGCATGCCAGTGGTCGGGCACGGCGATGGAGACCGCCTCCAGCCTCTCCTTGGCGAGCATCTCCCGATAGTCCACGTAGGTGCGGCAGTCCGAGTTGCCGTTCCGCTCGTCCACCAGGCCCTTGGCCCGTTCGCTGTGCGCCCGGTCCACGTCGCAGACCGCCACAACCTGGGCCTGGCGCAGTCCCAGGAAGGCCCGGAGGTTGCTCGTCCCCTGGCTGCCCGTTCCGATGCACCCCATCAGGACCCGATTGCTGGGGGCCACGGCCCCGCCCTGGCCCAGGGCCGATGCAGGGAGGATCGTGGGCAGACCGATCCCGATGGCCAGGGCGGAGGAGCCCTGTTTCAGGAGGGTCCTTCGACTGATGGGGTCAGAGAGAGGTCTGCGTGACATACCGCCATTCCCCCAAAAAGGGACTCCTTAGGCCACTTGGAGACCGGTCCGATCCTGCCCTGGGCTGGGGCACTCCATCCGTCCTCCGGTCACTTCTTCTCGTCGAAGGCCGCGTCAAACTGCACGGTCGACGGGCTGAAGTCGATCCTCTTGACGAACGCGCAGGCCTCCCGGGCCCCGAACAGACGGTCCATGCCGCAATCCTCCCACTCGACCGACAGCGGCCCCATGTATCCGATCTGGTTCAGCGCCCGGATGATCTCCTCGAAGTTCACGCCTCCGTGACCCGGGGACCGGAAGTCCCAGCCCCGGCGGGGATCGCCGAAGTTCAGGTGCGAGGCGAGGATCCCGCTCCGCCCATCCAGTTGGAGCGCGGCGTCCTTCATGTGCACGTGGTAGATCCGATCCGGGAATTCCCTCAGGAAGCAGACCGGGTCCACCCTCTGCCAGTACAGGTGGCTGGGGTCGAAGTTGAACCCAAAGGCCTTGCGATGGCCGATCGCCTCCAGCGCCCGCTTGGCCGTGTAGAGGTCAAAGGCGATCTCGGTCGGGTGGACCTCTAGGGCGAACCGGACCCCGCACTCGTCGAACACGTCCAGGATCGGGTTCCACAGCTTGGCGAAGGTCTTGAAGCCGTCCTCCACCATCTTGTCGCTGACGGGCGGGAAGCTGTAGAGCAGGTGCCAGATGGGAGACCCGGTGAAGCCGTTCACCACCTTGACCCCCATGTTCTTGGCCGCCTTGGCCGCGTTCTTCATGGTCCGGACCGCCCACTGGCGCTTCTTCTCAGCGCTGCCCGCACAGTCCGCGGGCGCGAACCCGTCGCTCCTCGCGTCGTTGTTGGGGTCGCACACGAGCTGGCCCGCCAGGTGGTGGCTGATCGCGAACAGCTTCAGGCCGTTCCGGTCCAGGATCGCCCGCTGCCGGTCGCAGTACTTGGGGTCCTTGGCGGCCTTGTCCACGTCCAGGTGGTCGCCCCAACAGGCCAGCTCCAGCCCGTCGTATCCGAACCCAGCCATCTGCTCCGCGAGCCGCTCCAGGGGCAGGTCCGCCCACTGGCCCGTAAAGATCGTCACAGGTCTTGCCATAGATGAACCCTCGTATCGAGATCAACAGACCCAGATCACTTCTTGAACGCCGTCCATTTGCGGCTGTTCTTCGCGCTGGACACCAGGGTCTCCAGGAAGAGCATGCCCCGCAGCCCGTCGTCCACGCTCGGGAAGTCCTTGGCCAGGGGATCCGGCCTGCGGTGCGCGATCGCCGCCCTGACCGTATCCGCGAAGTTGTGATAGATGTTGGCCATGGCCTCGAAGAAGGCCTCCGGGTGCCCGGAGGGAAGCCTCGTGGCCCTGGCCGCAGCAGGGCTCTTCTGCGCCACATAGGGGTTGCCGCGGCGCCAGACCTCGACCGGGCCGTTGAGCCTCTTCACATACAGGTGGTTCGGGTGCTCCTGGTGCCACTGCACGCCGCCCGTTTCGCCGTAGACCCGGATGGCCAGGTTGTTCTCCTCCCCCACGGAGACCTGGCTGGCATGGAGGATGCCCCTGGCCCCGTTGTTGAACCGGACCAGGCAGTTGCAGTCGTCGTCGAGCCTCCGCCCCTTCACAAAGGTCGTCAGGTCCGCGCTCAGGGCGGTCATCTTCAGGCCCGTGATGTACTCGGCCAGGTTCTCCGCGTGGGTCCCGATGTCTCCACCGCAGCCCGAGGCCCCGCTCTGCTTGGGGTCGGTCCGCCACGAGGCCTGCATGGAACCGGCCTTCTCCACGGCCGTGGCCAGCCATCCCTGGGGGTACTGGACCACGATCTTGCGGATCCTGCCCAAGTCGCCGCCGCGGACCATATCCCTGGCCAGCTTGACCATGGGGTATCCCGTGTAGTTGTGCATCAGGCCGAAGACCCTTCGGGTCTCCTTGACCCACCGCCGCAGCTCCCTGGCCTCCTGGACGTTGAACGTCATGGGCTTCTCGCACATCACGTGGAAGCCGGCCTTGAGTAGGTCTCGGGCAATGGGGAAGTGCCAGTTGTTGGGCGTGCAGACCGCCACGAAGTCGAACCGCTCCCCCACAGGGAGACGGCACTCCCTCTCGATCATCTCCTGGTAGTCCCTGTACACCCGCCTGCGGTCCAGGCACAGCTCCTTGCCCATCCGGAGCGACCGGGACGGGTTGATGTCAAAGGCCCCTCCCACGAACTCGATCTGCCCGTCCATGCGCGCGGCCTTGCGGTGCACCTCGCCGATGAACGCCCCCGGCCCGCCGCCGACCATCCCCATCTTGAGC
>JAGOQT010000411.1 GCA_018007255.1 Phycisphaerae bacterium
GGTTAGACGCCCTGACCTACTGCCAATGGTTGAGTACTGTTACCGGTCGCGCTTATCGTTTGCCCAGTGAAGCCGAATGGGAAAAAGCCGCTCGTGGGGCCGATGGGCGTCTGCCCTGCGCAGGTCGATTTGGCGGTTGGTCTTGCGGGCCACTCCTGGGTATACTCATGGGGTCCATGGCAGAAGGAAACCAGATCGCGACCGAACAGAAGGATCCCCTGAGGCGTCCTATGGATGTACAGGACGACCCGCCGGAGGCTGAGCAGGCAGGTCGGGTTGCATCCGACCTGGTGAGGCGTCTGAGGCGGGGCGAACGGACCGCTGCCGAGGAGTTGGTAGATCGGTTCAACCAGCGCATATACGTGTACTTGCGGCAACTGGGCCACAGTCCGGAGACCAGTGAAGACCTGACCCAGGAGGTGTTTCTCAAGGCGTGGTACCACCTGGGGCAGCTGAGGGACGGCGGTGCGCTGGCCGGTTGGCTCTTTCGCATAGCCCATAATGTGTCCTCCCAGCATCGGCGGAGGCGGAGCGGGCGCGAGGCCGGCGTCCAGGAGGCCCTTCAGTACAGGGCCGAGGACCAGGAGCGTCGCGCGGCCCAGGTGGACCCTGTGGCCCACATGGACCAGTTGCGGCTGTTGCAGCGGGCCGTGGAGGGTCTGCCCTGGAAGGTCAGACAGACCGTGGTGTTGCACTACCTTCAGGGGTTTCCGATCTCTGCTGCGGCAAGGGTGATCGGGGTCAGGGAAGGGACGTTCAAGAGCCGATTGAACCGGGCCCTTGTGCTCCTGAGGCAGGGATTGGCCCCGGAACTGGGGGCGTCCAGTGCAGGGGGAGCCGAGAATCCAAAGAAGGGTGGTTGAACCAGACATGACAGCGGACCAGAAGCTTGAGACGATGCTGCAGGATCTGGGCCGGCGGGGCATGGAGCCTCCGCCAGCGGGCCTGGCCGACCGGATCAAGCAGCAGATCCCCATTCGCTTGGCCCCGTCCAGGTGGGGGCGAGAGACCATCCATATCATGGTCCACCTGAGGATCAGCAGGGTGGCTGCAGCCGCGGCCATCGTGCTGTCCCTGGTCCTCTTTGCCAGTCTGTTTGGCAGAGGGACCTCGTCCGGTGCGGGGTGGGCCCAGGAGATCAAGGGGGCGATTGCGGACATCCTCTCTCGCCGGCAGGTCGGTGGGTTGAGCGTTGCGCAGGTGGTTCAGGACCTGGCGAGCAACGGGGTCGACGTGGTCTACTATGAGCAGAATGCCAATGCTCAGGATCCGACGCTCATCCTGATGTTCTGGAAACTGCCCGAGGGGGACTATCGCGTGGTGTTCACCAACGGCCGGGTCATCCTCGCCAGCGCGGAACAGTTGATCCGGCTTCAGTCCAACGTAATCCGGGCCATGGGTCAGTAGGCGGGCACGCCCGAGGCCATGACCTCGAGGATCCGATCCACGGTTCGGCCCGTGGCTCCCTGGTTGTCCCGGATGACCTGACGGCCGTTCTCCGCGAGGGTGCGGGCTGTGTCCGGTTCCAGAAGGCACCGCTGCAGGCCTTCGCGCAGGGCATCGGCGTCTGCGACCTGGAGGGCCCCGCGGGCACCGAGCAGAAGGTCCACCGCCTGCTGGAAGTTGAAGGTGTGGGGGCCGAAGAGCGTGGGCCTGCCCAGGGCAGCGGCCTCCATCATGTCCGATCCCCCCATGGGCACCAGGGACCTCCCCACGAAGATGACCGTGGCCAGGCTGTAGAACTTGCGGAGGTCTCCCATCGTGTCCCCGAGGATGACCGCCGCAGGGTCTGCGGACCCCCGCTCCGCTCTGTCCTTGACGCGGCTGTACCGGACCAGGGGCAGGCCCGCCTGCTCGATCCAATGGGCCACCTGGTCGAACCGCTCCGGCTTGCGGGGCACGATGGCCAGGCGCAGGTCCGTGAGCCCGGGGTGGGTCTTGAGTTGTCGGTACACCTCGAGCAGGGGCCGCTCCTCGTCGTCGCCCGTGCCGCCCGCGACCCACAAGGGTGCGCTCCCCAGCCCAAGTCGGGCGGCCAGTGTGTCCGCGCCTTCCACGGTATCCGCCACCTGGGCGGTGTCGAACTTGAGCGACCCGGTCACGGAGACCCGGTCGCTCGGGCACCCCAGGTGCCGAAACCGCTCCGCATAGAGCTCGTTTTGTGCCAGGATCAGGCTGATCCTGCGGAAGGTCCCGGCCAGGAGCATCCTTGCGCGGCAGTAGGACCGGAAGCTCCGGTCGCTGATCCGTCCGTTCACCACCACGACGGGGACGTCCCTCCACCTTGCGGTCTCAACAAAGTTGGGCCACACCTCCAGCTCCATGAGCAGACACACCGAGGGGCGCAGCTGGTCAAAGGCCCGCCGGACGATCCAGGACAGGTCCAGGGGGAAGTAGAACACCGTCAGGCGGCTGCCGAACAACTCCTGGGCGCGGGCAAACCCGGTGTCCGTGGTCGCGCTCACCACGATCTCATGATCCGGACGCCTCCGCTGCAGTTCGGCCACCAGGCTCTTGCACGCATTGACCTCCCCGAGGCTTACCGCGTGCACCCAGATGCAGGGCCGGTCGACATCCTTGCGCTCCACATGGCCGAACCGCTGACTCCAGCCCGCGCGATAACGCCCATGGCGGACCGCTCGGTAGAGCACGACAGGGGCCATGGCCGCGCCCGCTGCGAGATAGGCAAGATCTGCGATGAGACTCATCCGTGGTTCCCGGTCACCATCCCTGTGAGGAACACGACAGCATAGGCGGAGACACCCCGCCTGTCCAGAGAAGTCACTCCGTGGCCGGGAGGGTCTCCTGGCCGTCGGGGCCCGCCTCGCCGTCGATCGGCCCGAACTCCAGGGCCGGGTCGTCTTGGTAGAACAGCCCTCCGCCCCGCAAGACCAGGTTGAAGTCCAGGAAGAGGTTGGTCCCGATGATCCCGTCGAGGGAGCCCCCTTCGGGCGAGAACACGTCCAGCAACACCCGTGGCATGCCGCGCCAGGCCGGCACCAAGGTGACGCCATACAGCGCCCTCAAAGAG
>JAGOQT010000412.1 GCA_018007255.1 Phycisphaerae bacterium
CGCTGGACCCGGTCAGGAGGAACCTGATGCCGCGCCCTTCGATCAGCCTATGGACCTCATGGAGCAGATCAGGCAGCCTTTGGATCTCATCAATGACCACGCACCGGTCGGTCTTCCCAAGCTCCTCCCCCAGACGCCCCGGCCTTTGACTGAGCGACAGGAAGACCGCGCTATCCAGAAGATCGTAGACCTTGACGTCCTGGAAGAGCTGTCGAATCAGGAAGGTCTTGCCTGTCTGGCGGGGTCCGAACAGGAAATGGGACTTCTTCTCCACCAGGGACCTGAGCTCCAACTCTCGTGGGATACCTGTAGTCATGCCAGGACCCTTCAACATGAATGTCGACGAAGTCGTCATTTATCATGTCAAATGACGACGGCATCGTCAATAGGCCTCTTCGGCCTATTCCGCCCCCGACTTCCTCTTCACCACGGCAGCCTGCCCTCGGGCACCTCGGGGTCCGCGCTGCGGGCCAGGTTGGGGAAGGTCCTGACCAGGCCCTCGGGCGCGGACTGGCGCAGGCCTGTGACCAGGTGCTTGAGCTCGATGGCATTGGCCAGCTCCGCACCCCGGTAGTGGTTGTTCATGATGACCGTCAGGGAGCGGAGGGCCCTGGCCAGGTCGGCCATGCGGTCCCTGATTTGGTCCAGCTCCGTGGGGCTGTAGCAGTAGTCATAGGTCTCGTCCCGGGTCGACTTGGCGAACCACGCCCGGGCGTTGCGCCCGTGCAGCCGGAAGTACCCATCTAGGCCCGGGGCCCCCTGGCGGAGGTTGAAGGACTGGCTGGACACAGGATAGTCCAGGTGGCAGACCGTCACGCCCAGGTCGCCCAGGAAGGCCAGTGCGTCCGGGTGCTCCCAGGACCGGTGGCGGACCTCCACGGCCAGGGCAAACCTGGGCATGAAGCTCCCCACGATCCCCTGGATATGCCCGCGGGACTCAGGGCTGTCCGCGAAGTCGTACCGGAACTGGGCCAGCAGGCACCTGAGCCTGCCCGCCTCCAGCATGGGCCCCAGGCTGGCGTGGAACTGACGGATCACGTCCGGGTCCAGCCTGCCTTCGTGGGTGAGGCTGCGGTGCACCTTGGCTGTGAAGAAGAACCCTGTACGGTCCGCGGTCTGGTCCAGCCACGATCTGGCCATCCGCTCGGACGGGGGCCTGTAGAAGGTGCTGTTGACCTCGATGCAGTCCACAAACCGACTGACATAGGCCAGGGGGGTCTTGACAGACCGCCCGTATACGATCCCCTCCCAGTCCGGATAGGACCAGCCCGCTATGCCGATGGAGATCGGACACCGTGTCTGACCGGCCGGCCCGTCTGAGGGGTCCCCTCGGCCAGGGGTTTGGCATTCCCGGGGGTCCTGGTTAGAATCATCCACCATGCCGGTCCAGCTTATAGACAGCCACGTGCATCTGCAAGCGGAGGCCTTTGACGAGGACCGCGGCCAGGTGGTGCAGCGGGCAGCGGACGCAGGCGTGGCCGTGTTCGTGTGCAACGGGTCCGTGCCTGCGGACTGGCAGGCCGTGTCCGACCTGGCCGCATCCGACGCACGGGTCTGCCCGTTCCTGGGTCTGCACCCCTGGTACGTGAACGAACACAGGGGAACAGACTGGCTGGCCGCCCTGCGGGGGCAACTGGAGAAGACCCGGTCTGGTGTGGGAGAGATCGGCTTGGACCGATGGGTCAAGGGGTTCGACATCGAGGCCCAGGTCAGCGCATTTCGGGCGCAGGTGGACCTGGCCCGGGACCTGGGCCGGCCCGTGACGATCCACTGCCTGCGGGCCTGGGGCCTCCTGCTCGAGGAGCTCCGCAGGGCAGCCCCCCTGCCTGCCGGGTTCCTGGTGCACGCCTTTGGTGGTGCCCCGGACATGGTCAAACCCCTGACGGACCTGGGGGCCTATCTGTCGTTTGCGGCAAGCGTACTCGATCCCGCGAGGCGGCGCACCCGGGAATCCCTGCTCGAGGTGCCCGGCCACAGGCTCCTGATCGAGACCGACTCGCCCGACATCCCGCCCCTGCCCGGGCTCCGTGTGCCGGGCAGGACACTGCCCGACGGGACCTATCGCAACGAGCCCGCCAACCTGCCCGCGATCCTGGAGGGTGTGGCCGGGCTGCGGCACGAGCCCGTCGAGGCCCTTGCCCGGCAGTTGTGGGAGAACGGCCAGGTGCTCTTGAAGGGGCTGCTATGAGCTGCGAAGGGGTCTGCGGCGAGGACCGATGGGCCAGGCTCAGGACCTTCGTCGGGGACGAGGCCCTCATGCGCCTGCAGGGGTCCTTTGTGGTGGTCGCGGGCCTGGGCGCGGTGGGGGGCTACGCCACAGAGGCCCTGGCCCGCGCAGGGGTCGGCCGGCTTCGGCTGGTGGACTTCGACCAGGTCAGGCCCTCCAACTTCAACCGCCAGATCCTGGCCCTGGAGGCCAACCTGGGCAGGTTCAAGACCGATGCGGCCAGGGAGCGGGTCAGCCAGATCAACCCCCGCTGCCGGGTGGAGGCCCTGAACGTGTTCGTGCACAAGGACACGCTGGACCAGGTCCTGGCAGGTCCGCCCGACCTGGTGGTGGACGCCATCGACGGACTCAACCCCAAGGTCGAACTCCTGGCTGAGGTATGGCGCCGCAGGATCCCGGTCGTGTCCAGCATGGGCGCGGCCCTGCGAAGAGACCCCACCCTGGTCCGGGTGGCGTCCCTGGCCAGGACCAGGGAGTGCCCCCTGGCCAGGCGGGTCCGCAAGCGGCTGCGGGGCCTGGGCGTGGACCTGGATTCCATCTGCTGCGTGCACTCGATCGAGCCTGTAGGCGACCAGGCCCGGGCCGCGATCGCACACGAGCCGGACGAGGATGAGTCCGAGAACCACGGCCGCACGCGGCGTCCTATGGGGAGTCTGCCCACACTGACCGGCATCTTCGGCCTGACCTGCGCGCACGCAGCGATCTGGAGGCTGATCGATGCCGGCCCCACCCCGGAAACAGCGCCCGCAGATCCGCAGAAATAAGGATTGCGGGCCTGGGCCGTGCGCAGTACAATAC
>JAGOQT010000413.1 GCA_018007255.1 Phycisphaerae bacterium
GCACCTCGGCCTACACGCCCACGGCCGAGGAGAACGAGCTTGCCCAGTTCGTGTCCGTGGTCCTGGACGAGACCGAGGACGTCTGGACGGAGCTGTTCCGCCAGAAGCAACGGACCTATGACTGTCCGGGTCTGGTCCTCTATACGGGCACCGTGCAGACGGGGGCCGGGTATGCCACCGCAGCCACAGGGCCGTTCTATGCCCCGGGGGATCGCAAGGTGTACATCGACCTGAGCTTCTATCGCGAGCTGCAGGAGAAGTTCCGTGCGCCGGGCGATTTCGCTATGGCGTACGTGATTGCGCACGAGGTCGGACACCACGTTCAGACCCTGCTCGGGACCATGGACAAGGTGACGGCTGCCCGATCGCGGCTCAGCGAGGCCCAGGCCAACGCCGTCCTTGTGCGTCTGGAGCTGCAGGCGGACTACCTGGCCGGGTGTGGGCCCACTATGCCAACCGGATGAATCTGCTGGAGAGGGGAGACCTCGAAGAGGCGCTGAATGCAGCCAGTGCGGTGGGGGACGACCGCATCCAGAAGGCGGCCCGAGGATACGTCGTGCCGGACAGCTTCACGCACGGGACCTCCGAGCAGAGGGCGAGGTGGTTCCGCAAGGGATTCCTCGCAGGCAATCTGGACGAGGGGGACACGTTCAGCGCAGGCAGCCTCTGACCGGTCGGCCCCTCCGACTGGGCAGTCGTCGCGGATTCATGGATGGGACGTCGATCGTGTAGGGTGGGGGCCGGGCTGTGCGGCGAATGGCCTATGTAGGGATCTCCTGTGTCGCCTTCTCGACGTGGGCGCTTGCCCTGGTTGTGGACCGCATCCTGTGCGCCCTGTTCGTCCATCACTTCGCCTACTGCACCCTGGCCATGGCCCTCCTGGGCCTGGGGATCTCCGCCGTCCTGGTCAGCATCCTGTGGCCCCAGTTGGACCACCCCGACAAGTGGGCGGTGACCTCCATGGGTTGCCTCGCGATGGGTGTCGTCCTCTGCGTCAGGGCGGCCAGCTTCATGCCGGTCGCGTTCTCGCGGGAGGCCGGTCCGGCCTGGATGGTCATCGCCTGCGCAGGCCTGCTCATGGTCCCGTTCTTTCTCTCTGGCGGTGCCCTGAGTCTGATGTTCCTGGCCCACGGGAAGGACGTCCACCGCCTGTGCGCCGCGGCCCTTCTGGCCTCCGCCCTGGGTGCGGTCGCGTACGCCCTGCTCCTGCGGCCCCTGGGGGCCGATGGTCTGATCTGGACCTGCTGCGCCGTGTTGGCCTTGGGCCTGGTCATGTTCGGCTGGGCGGCTCGCTTCTGCAGGCCGTTGCTGCTGGTGGTCGCCACTGTGCCGGCCCTGGGGTGTCTGCACTGGGGCATGGATCTGGTGAACGACCGGCCGGAGGGCAGCAAGCTCTCCGCTGTGCTCCGCCCCGGGGCCGGGTCGGCCACCCAGATCGAGCACTCGGAGTGGACGCCCCCGGCCAAGATCGACGTCCTCTCCAATGACCGGACGAGCCTGGCCCTGTTCATGGACCTTCCGGTCTATGCGCCGCACGTGAAGATCATCACGCAGGATGGGGACGCGCACACCGAGGTCCCCGGCGGCGATCTCCTGGCCTACTACCTGCAGCAGGGACGGGGACTGGAACAGTGCTTTGCGCAGGGCCTGGGGTATCTCCTCCGTCCCCGGCCGGACCAGTCGCTGATCCTCGGGTCGGGCGGCGGGATGGATGTGGTCCTGGCCAAGGCCTTCGGCGCCCGCCGCATCACCGCGGTGGAGTCCAATCCGGCGGTCTGGGATCTCCTGCAAGGCCGATACCGGGCGTTCGCGCAGTGGCCGGCCTGGCCCGAGGTCGAGTTCGTGTGCGAGGAGGGCCGCACCTACGTGGCCCGCGCGCCCGGGAGATTCGACACCGTGGTCATGAGCTCGCCGGACACCTTTCCGGCCCTCCGCTCGGGCGACAACGTCCTGCGAGAAGACTACCGGTACACGGTGGAGGCGGTCGAGGACTACCTGCGTGCGCTCAAACCCGATGGGGTGATGACGGTCTTCCGCTGCCTGTGCCGGTACCCGCGAGAGAACCTCCGCCTGGCCAATCTGTTCTGCCTGGCGGCCCGGGACCTCGGCGTGCCCCATCCCTCCAGGTGCATCCTGGTCATCGCTGCCGACTACAAGTGGTCCCGTCGCCGCTGGGCGTCCACCCTCCTCCGCAAGACCCCGTTCACCCAGCGGGAGGTGAGGAACCTCCTGCGGGAATGCGAGAAGGGGGAACACCTCGCTGCGATCTACGTGCCGGATGTGTTTGACGCACGGGAGCAGGAGAGGGTCGAGCGGCAGGCGTTTGCCCTGGACGCCGAGTACCTTCAGCCCTCGCGCGAGGCCTTCCACAGCCTGCTCCGGGCCCCCACGGAGTCGGACCGTCGCAGCTTTGAGCAGGGGTATGAGTACAACATCGCGCCGGTCCATGACGACCGTCCCTTTTTCTTCGAGTACGGCAGGCCCGGTCGGGCGATCCCGGACAGGGGGCAGGAGCGCCCCTGCTGGCCCGCTACGACCGCCCATCTGACCTTGGCCACGGTGGTGTCCGTTGCAGGGGTCGCCGCGATCTGGGCCATGGGAGTACCTTTGCTGGTCTTCGCTAGGCAAGGCCTTCGCGTCTCGCGTCTGCCTTCACTGACGGTCTTCTTCGCGAGTCTCGGCGCGGGTCTCGCGTTCCTTGCGACCGGCGTCCTCCAGCGGGCCAACGGGATCCTCGGCCACCCGCCCCATTCCCTCGCGGTCACGCTCGCCGGACTGCTGTGCCTCGCGGGGATCGGCATGGCTGCGGCCTGCGCGGGCCGGGTCGGTCTGCTTGCCTGGATCCGCAAGGGGACGGCCGGGACCGCCGGCCTGTCCATCCTGTGGCTCGTGGTCTGGCAGGTGCTGATCCCCACGCCCCTCGCTTGGCCGGCTTGGGTCCGCTTTGTCCTGGCCCTGGTTTCGATCCTGCCCGTCGGTCTGTGCATGGGCATCCCGTTTGCGTTCGGACTGCGTC
>JAGOQT010000068.1 GCA_018007255.1 Phycisphaerae bacterium
CCAAGGGGGCCTTGTCGTCCACGAGGTCCGTGGTCCGGGTGACAGGCTCGGCATTCACCCGCACCGGCGAGCCGCCTGCGGTGGTGCGGTACACATGGAAGGCCACTCCCTCGGGATCGGTCTTGAGCAGACGCCAGCCCACGTAGACCTTGCCGCCCTCCGTGGGCACGGCCACCACGCCCCGATTGAGCCTCTCCTCGATCCGCTCGCCGGCCCAGCCCAGGACCGCATTGGGGTCGTACAGGGGGTCCATGGCATAGAAGTTCAGGTTGGGCGGGATCTCCTCTGGGGTCAGTTCCCTGAGTCCCCGGTCATTGCCCTCGGGCGGCGTCGTAGAGGGTCCCCTGCGTCCGGGGCCTGGCGCCGGAGGGAACTGGGCCTGGACCGCACTGGCAATCATACACGCGAGGCACAGCAGGGAGGTCGTTCGTGGTGTCATGGATCAGTGTCTCCTTCATGGTGTGGATCGTTCAGGTTCTGCAAAGAGGGCCACCTCGGAGAGGGCCGGGCACACGGGGGCCTGGGTGATCCTCAGGCGGATCCTGGAGGTGGTGACAGGCCGGGTCCTCACAAGGCGGCATGCGCCGATGCTCGTGGCCCGGGCGAACTCCTGCCAGGTCCCGTCCTGCCACCGGTCCAGGGCAAAGGCCTCCACCCTCTGACCGAGCGACAGGACCTCGCGCAGGCGGATCACGTTGAAGGTTCGGACCTCGCCCAGATCGAGGGTCAGGTCCGGGGTGGAGACTGCATCGTCTGTGGCCCAGTAGGTGTCGGGCCGTCCGTCCAACAGGTTCTGCGGCCCGAATCGCGGATCCCGCCCCCGCACGTTGCTTGCACTCGCCTCCGCGCCCTGGGCCAAGTCACGGCTGAACGTGGCGTCCAGGATGCGGCGGAACTCCCGAAGCGAGGCCACATCCCCATCCGGGATGCGTCCGCGACGATCCGGCGGAAGATTGAGGAGCAGCGAGGCCCCCCTGCCCACTGAGGCATAGTACAGGTCCACCAGGTCCTTTGGCGTCTTGACCCGGTCGTCCTCCCGGGCATGATAGAACCACCCGGGCCGGATCGAGACGTCGCACTCCGCGGGGACCCAGTCCGTGCCGGGCCGGTCCCCACGGTTCAGGCGCGCGGTGTCCGCCTTGCCCGGCGCGAAGTCCGCGCGATTCGAGGTGGCCCAGCAGGTCTCGCCCGCCCTGCCCTGCTCGTTGCCGACCCATCGCACGTCGGGGCCCGCATCGGAGAACAGGCAGGCCATGGGCTGCAGGTCCCGCACGATCTGCCACGTGGCGGGCCAGTCGTAGTAGGCCGTGGCGTCGATCCGCCGGGTCTCGCGTGCGCCACCGTAGAACCCGTCCCCCCCGTTGGCCCCGTCGAACCAGACCTCGAAGAGCGGGCCGTACTGGGTCAACAGCTCCCGCAGTTGGGCGCGGAAGTACGTCAGGTATGCAGGCCTTCCGTAGTCCGGGTGGTTGCGGTCCCAGGGCGAGAGGTACACGCCGAACCTCAACCCGTGCCTGCGACAGGCCTCCGAGATCTCCCTGACCACGTCGCCCTTGCCGTCCTTCCAGGGACTGCGCCTCACGGAGTGCTCCGTGTAGGCGGACGGCCACAGGCAGAACCCGTCGTGGTGCTTGCAGGTCAGGATCAGGCCCTTCATCCCGGCATCCTGGGCCGCACCCACGATCTGGTCGGCGTCGAAGTCGGTGGGATGGAACACGGCAGGGTCTTCGTCCCCGTATCCCCACTCCTTGTCCGTGAAGGTGTTGACCGTGAAGTGCAGGAACCCGTAGAACTCCATGGAGTGCCACTGGACCTGGCGGGCCGAGGGAACCGGGCCATAGGGCGAGGGGGCATCCACCGCGCCCTGCGCTGCCGCCACCAGAAAGAGGGACGAGACGATCGCCTGCCGGATCGACATGGCGACCCTCCTCACTGCCCTGCCGCCACGAGTCGTATGGGCCCCAGCAGGCCCGAGGGCATGGGCCGGATCTGGTCCATGTCCTGGGGCTGGAATCGGTCTCCGAACTGGGCGATCAGGTCCCGATACGCCTCCCTATAGTTGCGGGGCGGGTTCTTGGCCATGGCATTGACGGCCAGGTTGGCCACCTCGATGCGGACCTGATTCTCTCCTGCCCGGATCAGGCCGGTCACGTCCACACGGTAAGGCGGACACCACACCGCACCCGCCCGCTTGCCGTTCACGTAGACCACGGCGGCCTCGCGGACCGGGGCCTCGATCCTGGCCCGCATGCGGCTCCCGCCGCCCCGCATAGCCCCTCCGCCCCCCGCGTCGGCCCCGGTGGGCCTGGCCTCGCCCAGGTCGAGGGTCAGGCGCACGCCCTCCTTGACCATCTCGCCGGGCACGGTGAAGGACCTCTCATACGCGGCCACGCCCGAGAAGAAGCGGGTGGCCTCGTCGTCCGCCCAGGATCGCAGGGCGTCCATCCGGACCGCGGCCGGGGACTCGCCCGGGGCCGCGCTCTTGAACGAGACCTGCCAGCCCGGACTCAGGTCCAGGGACGAAGGCGAGGGCGCTGCGGCCCGCGCACGGGACGGGTTGGGCAGGGTCCGTTTGGAGAAGATCAGGAGCCGCGAACCGTAAGGCTCCATGTCCACCGCCACCGTGGTCCTGCCCTCGCTCCTCTCGACCCCCTGAACCGCGGTCACCTGGCCGGTCATGGGGTCCCACCACTCAGCCTGTGCGTCCGCCACGCGGAAGGTCGCCTGAACGGCTCGGGCCGTATTGGCCGTGTTCGCCAGGAAGTAGATGTGGTCCCCGGCCACCTCGCGATGGACGAAGCCCACCTCCGGGGCCGCGGGTGCGAACTGCACGTCCGGGGCCAGGCGCCGGGCCAGGGCCTCGCCCAACTGGGCCTCGTCCTGGACAAACAGACCGCGGGCCTGGGGCCCTTCAAACAACCGCTTGGCTGCGTCCTGCACGGCCCTCTGATCCTCCGGCGTGGCCTTGAAACCGGGTGCCTTGGAAGGGATGCCCCGCGTAGCGATCACGATGCCGCCCGCCTGGGCAAAGGCCTCCAGCTTCTGGATCGTGGCGGGCGGCATCCTCTCCACGCCCGCCAACACCACAGCGCGGTACCGAACATCACCGAAGGCCAGGCAGTCGCCTTGGACCTTGCCCCGCATCTCCAGGAGGGGATCGTCCACGAAGTCGAGGTTGTACCCCGCGTCCAGGATCCGGCCAATGACGTCGCGACCCAGTCGCTGCGAGACCGCCGAGTTCATGGCGACCCGGCCCGGGGTGAAGTCCGCCCAGGCGTCGCTGTTCGCCAGATACAGGAGCACATCGTTGGCCGGCCGGCCCTGGCGCATCATGAAGCTGACCCGCTGAAGGTACCTCGCCAAGTCCGGCATCACGATCCACCAGGGGTTCTTCTCATTGTAGACCCCGGACGCATAGAATCGCCACCCCGGGTACTCCACTCCGGGCGGGGTGTATGGCCATCCGTGCCCGATGAGCTGGTTGATCCCCTGGAGGAAGTGCATGTCCGCCTCCGCCTTCATGTCCAAAGGGTTGGCCATGAAGACCGGCGAGTGGAGCCAGGTCCAGGTCTCGGAGCTGGTGACCGGCCTGCCCAGCAGGTGGCTGGCCGAGGCCGCCCAACGCGACTCGCGGAAGCCCTTCCAAGTGTAGCCTTCGCCTTCGCACAGGTCCACATAGGCGTAGCTGTACAGGGCCGCGGGCGGCGTGCCGTAGCCCTGGATGCGGAACCGGGTGCCATGGTCCCGGGCCCACGCCTGGAAGGCCGCGTTGAACCGCTCGGTGTAGACCTCCGTGAGGGTCCAGCCCCAGTCGTGCCGGATGTCCTGCCACTGGGGCACGGCGGCGTCGAACAAGGCAGGCAGGTGGGGTCGAAGGTCATAGCCCCTTCTCTTCTGGAACTCGGCAAGGAAGTCATAGGTCCAGTCCTCGCCCGCCACCTCCAGGCTGTCACAGAAGACCGCATAGGGCGGATGGGCCCCACAGGCCTGGACCGCAGGCTCGGCGATCTCCTTCATAAACTTCTCGATCACGACCGGGTTGTAGTGGTCGATCACGAACCCCTCTCCGCCGAAGGCCGCTCGCTTGACCCGCATACCGGTCTGGCTTGCGATGCAGAAGGTGACCTGGATCTGGGCGTCCCGGTCCGCAGGCAGTTGGGCGGCATGGTCCTGGATGGGCAATTCCTTGTAGGTGTTGGCCCCGGTCTGGGGGTCCTTCCAAGGCCCCAGGAAGGCCGCGAAGACCCGCTCCCCGTCACGCCCCTGGGGCGCAGCGATCGTTGTCAGACCCTCCTGGACCGGCACGGTCGTGAAGCGAATCCGGCCTGCGGCCTCGCCGGCAGGGAACTGCGGCCCACCGTACGGCCAGCCGCTGCCCAGCGTCAGGTCCATGCGAAGCCCCAGTTCCTTGGCCTTGCCGGCAGTGAACGACAGGGCGTCCAGGAACTCCGGTGACATCAGCTTGAGGTTCTGGATCCCCTTTGCCGCGTCGTCGACCGACAGGGGATAGGTCGGCTGCACCTCGAACCCGCCGATCCCGCCCTGCCTCATGGACTGCATCTCCTGCTCCAGTTGCGGGTGGGTCACGGCGGGGCCATACCACCACCATCGCATCATGATCCGTGCGTCGTCCGGCGGCTGCACAAAGCCCCTCTCCACAGGATCGATGGCCTGCGCCCCTGCACAGGCGCAGCCCACGGCAGAGATCAGCAGGGCCAAGGCCGAGACTAGGGTCCCTGTCGTTCCAGGCGTCGCAACGGGTCTTTCACGTGTCATGGTCTCTGTCTCCAAGGAATGCCGTCTCACCCGGCCCCCAACCCGGCCTTGCACCGGGCCATCGCCTCCAGGAAGTAGTAGTCCGCGTAGACGAGGGGCGCGTCCACCTCCACGCCGCGTCCCTTGTGCCCCACGCTGTGCATCAACAGGAAGTGCCCGTTCCCGTCCAGGGGCGCACGATACGCCGGGGAGGCCAGGCTGCGGATCTGCTGCCGGGCCACAGCCAGGTACCGGCTGGCTGCATCCGCCTCGACCTGCCCCGCCAGCTCGAACAGGGCCGAGCACATCACCGCCCCGGCCGATGCATCGCGGGGCTCACGGGGCATGTCCGGGGCATCGAAGTCCCAGTACGGGATCTTGTCCTCAGGCAGACGGGGATGGCCGATCAGGAAGTCCGCGACCTTGCGGGCCTGGGCCAGGTAGGCAGGGTCCTGGGTGAAGCGGTACATCATGGTGAAGCCGTACAGACCCCAGGACTGGCCTCTCGCCCAGGCAGAGGAGTCGCTGAACCCCTGATGCGTCTGCCTCTTGAGCACCGCACCGGTATTGGGGTCGAAGTCCACTACGTGGAAGCTGCTCCCGTCCGGCCGAAAGTGGTTCTCGATCGTCTTGTTCGCATGGCGGACGGCGATCTCCTTGAACGAGGCCTCCCGGGTCTGGGCATGGGCGAACATCAGGAGCTCCAGGTTCATCATGTTGTCGATGATGACCGGGTAGGACCACGGACGGCCGTCCCACGAGCGGATCATCCCCACCTTGGGGTTGAACCGCGTGCACAGGGTCCTGGCCCCTGTGAGCAGGACCTCGCGATAGGCCGGGTCGGCCGTGAGACGGTAGGCTTGACCGTAGCTGCAATAGAGTATGAACCCCAGGTCGTGCGTGCCCCCATAGGTCTTGGCCGGCTCGACCCGGGCCGTGAGGTCCGCTGCCGCCTTCCTCCACTGGGCGTCGCCTGTGTGTTCCGCGATCCGCCACAGCGAGCCGGGGAAGAAGCCGCTGGTCCAGTCCCGCGGCCCCACCAGGACAAGGCCGCCCTTGTCCACGGTCCGAGGCAGGCGGGTCTCCCCCTCCAGGGCCCTGAGCATGCCGCCGTATTGCTGGACGGCAAAGGCGTAGGACTCCTCCACGACCTCCTCCAGGGGCCTCTCCACCCCCAGACTGGAGACGGATAGGGACAGGACCATGGCCGCGAGGGCCGGCCTACGCAAACAAGGAAGGGAACCCATCTTGTCTTCCTGCTCCTTTTGTCAGATGCATTGAGGAAACAGACCGCTCATGCCACGGACCACGGCATCGAGCGGAACGGCCTCGACCTGATCAGCCAGAGGATAACGCCTTGCGCCCGGATAGACCACTGCAATACGCTCCAGGCTCAGATCCTCCAGTGCGATCCGCAAGGAGGTCCTCGACAGCATTTGCGGTCAGCCCTTGACTTAAGCCTTAGTCTTGATCTCTTCTACTCTCACTCGCTGCCTGGCGCCGGGTGGGGCCACGGTGATCGCACAGAGCCTTGGCCGCGAAGGCCGGAAACCACGAGTTGCGTTGTCGTGGAGGCATCTTGCAGATCCCGATCCAAGGCAGCACCGTCGAATGGAACAACAAGGATCTTGCTGCCGTGGCGATCGTCGCCCCTCTCCTCGCGTTTGGGCACATCGAGGACCGCAAAGGTGAAGTAGGCCACATGGCCGTTTTCAAGGAGCACACCAGGACGCTCCATGAGGTTCCAGTGGTTCACAGTCCCATCCGTGTAGCGCACGAAGTCTGTGGTCGGATCGTAGGCCAGGCCCCTGTTCGTCCAGTTGTGTATGCCGTCGCGTGAGGTCAGGTGGTACGCCTTGCGTCCGCTCCAGCAATTGACCACGATATGATACAGGCCGCCGCTGTGCCAGATCACGGGGTCCTCCAGATTGCGGGTCGGCAGATCGGGCATGCTCCGGTAGATGCTGGGGCCCTGAATCTTGTAGGGCCCCAAGATGCCGTTCGTGCTGATCCAGATCGCACCCGACCGCGGCACGATCTCGAACGCGCCGTCAGGGCGAACCAGGACGCTCACATTGGACATTCGGCCGTCCCGGGCGTCGAACCCGTTGGCGTCCACCTGGATCGCGCCCAGGTGCTCCCAAGGTCCATCCAGCGATCTGGACACAAAGACATCCCCGGGCCTGGTCTCGCTGACGACCACGGCATAGCGGCCGTCCGGCAGGACCAAGGCGGTCACATTGTGCCCTCTTCCACCCTGATTGTCAGGCCAGCAGAGACCCTTGTCGACATAGGGCCCAGCGGGTTTGTCACTGACCGCATGCACGGCCTCCGAACCGCCCCATCCGCCATGGCCCCTGCTTTGGTCCCACCGGCTGGCAAACAGGTGATATTGGCCATCCAGCCCCTTGATGATCTGTCCATCCCAATAACACCACTGCTTCATGGTGGCGTCTTCAAGGCCGTTCTGCACGTCGCGAGGCCCCACCTGCTCCGCGCCCCATGCCTCCTTGGACAGGGACCCCTGAATGGGCATGGGCAGGAAGTAATCGATCAGGGTCTTGCGGGCCGCCGGCCGGCTCTGGACCGCGCCGGCGTTTGGCTCCTGCCCGAGGCTGCTGGAAACCAGGGCCCAACAGACCCATCCCATCAACACAACACCTAAACGGCCAATCCTGGGCCCGCGTGAATGGAGGGGTAACATATGATCACTCCCTTTGAGAAAGGTCCTACGTGTGAGTTTCAACATCTGGGACGGCCTCCAATCTCTTCTCGTATTCGACCACGGTCTGGGACGGATCACCCTCCCAGAGATGTCTCCCTGTCTCGTGAAACCCGCACGCGATGTACATCCGCCGAGCCGGGATGTGCCACGTTCCAGCGAGAGTGGACGTCTTGGCTGCGCGAATACCTTCCGACCTCAGTCGCCTGAGGATCTCTAGAATCTGCTGCTTCCCGAAACCCCTGCCCCGGAATACGGGCAGCACGCAGTTGTATCCGACGATGCCCAACTCCGGCCTCTGCCTGGGATCGTAGGACCCGAATCCGACAAGCCTGTCGTCGGCCCAGCTCAGGAACACGCAGGATCCGACCGTCTCGGGGTGCTGGAAGACCTCACGATCGAATTGCCCCCATTTGGACAGTTCAGGGCCCCAGCGTCCCGGCTCGGATTGGAGCAGTTCGGCATAACTCTGCTTGAGCATGGACGCGATCAGTCCAGGCCCTTGATCCTGTGGCGACGCGAATCTCAGTTCCATCTGTCTTGGGCAATCGTGTATCTGAAGTTCTGCGAAGTTCAGAGGAACGCAGAACAAGAACTCAGAATGGCAAGACGACTGTACAGATTGCCGGCTGTTTCCAAGAGTATGTTTGACCGTCGCTTGCAGAGGTTCAATGAGGCATACCCATGAAATAGGCTTCAACCACCTTCTGATTCCTGTGTCCTGCGTTCTGAGTTCCAACGGACTTTGCACAGGTCCAGTCATACCTGGGCGAGGAGCACGACGTAGTTCTTTCCGTACTTCTTCGCGCACTTGGGGCACGTCGTGTAGTAGAAGTACAACTTGCTGAACGTCTTGCCCTGGGCCGCCACAAAGGTCTTCATCTCTTCGATCCACTTCCGCATGTTCTGGTAGGGGCCTTCGAAGACCTTGGAGACGAAGGTGCCGGAGATCGTGGCCATGCTCGCGCCAGGGATATCCCTGGTCACCTCGATGTAGACATCCGATCCCCACATGGATTTCTCGTCGGAGAGGACCACCGCGGTCTCGGCGGCTGCGCCGGCCGCCTGGATGGCCTCCATGTTCCGCTTCATGACGGCACCGAAGTTCAGAGGGATGTGGAGGAAACTGACCACGCGATCCTTCACAAAACGCCTGTTCTCCCAGGTCAGCGTCTTCTCATCCCACGGAGCAGGATTGAACCGAGGGCAGCATTCGTCCTTCATGGGATCGTCTCCTTCACTTCCTTGCCTTCCGATCTTGGTCGCCTCTCGTCCTGTCCCTACTTTGCGCGGAGCCCCTTCAACGCCCCGGCCCAGGCAACGACCTGGTCGAGCATGGTGTTGAGAGACTTCCCATGCATCGCGGCCGGCTTGAAGACGCTGAAGTTCTCGAAGTCGGTGAACAAGGAGAGCATGACCTGGGCCCGGACGTCGGCCACCTGCAGCTCTCCCATGATCAGGCGCATCTGCTCCACCGCACGCACGCCCCCCGCACTGCCGTAGCTCACAAAACCGGCCGCCTTGTTGTTCCACTCCTTGTACAGGTAGTCGATGGCGTTCTTGAGCGCGCCGGAGGGGGCGTGGTTGTACTCTGGGGTCACAAACACGTACCCGTCGAACGAGGCGATCTTTGCGGCCCAGGCCTGGGTGTGGGGCTTGCTGTACTGACCCATGGAGGGCGGCACGGCCTCGTCCAGGAGCGGCAGGTTGAAGGCCTGGATGTCCACAACCTCAAACTGGGCATCCTTGCGCTTCTGGGCGATCTCGTAGACCCAACGTGCGACCGCCTCGGCGTTGCGGCCCGGCCGCGTGCTTCCGATGATGATGGCCAGCTTGATCATGGTCCTCATGCCTCCTAGAACAAGGTCCACTCTGCGGCAGGTCTTTGGGCAGTCCCTGCAACCCGCCTTCAAGAACGAAACGACCGATCCATACCCCGAGCATCCTCCGAATCCCCGCGCTCTGGTGGAGAGATCTCGCCCGGACCGTACCGCACAGCCGGTGCGGACGCGGAAGGACTCGGAGGCACGATTGTTCCTCCTGAGATGATCATCTTGATCGCCTCCGTGACATTCATGTCCAGGTCGATGGTCTGATCGCGGGGGACCAGGGCCAGCCAGCCGCTGGTCGGGTTGGGCGTGGTCGGGAAGAACACGCTGACCACGTCCTTCTGGAGCCGGGCCTCCACCTCGCCGGCGTGCTCGTTGGTCACGAACCCCATAGACCAGATGCCGGCCCGCGGATACTCGACCAGCACGACCCGCTGGAAGAGCGTCTTCTTGCCCGCCAGCATCGTCTGGCTGACTTCCTTCATGAATCCGTAGACCCGGTTCAGGAGCGGAACCCGACCCAGGAGCGACTCGACGGCCGCGTGCACCTGCTTGCCGAGGACCCGGCGGGTCACCCATCCCACGACCGTCACCAACACGAGGCACAACACCAGGGCCAGCAGCCGAAACAGCCATTCCGGATAGGGGAGTCGTTCGATCTGTTCGCGGATGAATCCGGGCAACAGGAAGCCGGTCACCCAGTTGAACAGCCAGACCAGGACGATCACGGACGCCGCAATGGGCCCCACCACCAGCACCCCTGCGAAGAACGAGTTCCGTGCGGATTTCCAGATGCGCATCAGTCCGCTGCCCCCGCTCCCGCCGCGGACGGCGGCGGATACGGCGGAACCACGGCCCCGCCTGAGAACACCATCTTGACTGCGTCGGTCACGCCCATGTCCAGTTCCGCCACCTGCTCCCTGGGAAACAACCCCAGATAGCCGGTCGTGGGATTGGGAGGCGTGGGCAGGAACACGCTGACCGACGTGCTGCTCGTCCTGGCCTCCACCTCGCCGCCCGTCTCGGCTGTGGCAAACCCCAGGGTGTAGAGGCCGGGCCGCGGGTATTCCACGAGGACCACCCGACGGAACAGGGACGCCTTGTCGCCCAGGAACGTGTCGCTGACATCCCGGATGAATCGGTAGGTCTGGTTCCACAGCGGCACGCGTTCGATGACCCTCTCGGCCGCCGCCATGAGCCGCCTGCCCGCCACCCACCGCATCGCCCACCCCACCAGGGTCACGAGGAGGACAAAGGCCGCCAGCGCGGCAAGCCGGGGCACCAGAGTCTGCCCGCGATCCTCCACGGTCGAAGGCAACAGCAGATCCGTGACCACCCGAAAGACCCACGCGACAACGAAGAACGCCGCAGCCACGGGCACCACGACCAACAACCCAGCCAGGAAGGACCGCCGCACTCTGCGCCACCATCTCTTCACGCCGCGCATCCTACGGTCCGGCCTGCGGACTGTCAATCGAGCCCACGGAGACGGTGTCCGCCGGCCCGATCCTGCGCCCGATCCCACCCTCATCCGACCGGCCTCCTGGACGGCATGGGCACCGGGTCCGCGTGCGTGGGCATGGGCGGGTAGTCCGGCCGGTCCAGTCCGGTCACGAGGTCCGCGATCCGCACGGGTTGGCCCGTCTGGAAGCAGCGGTTGGCGGCTGCGCCGATCAGGATCGAGCAGGCCCCGCCCCGCTCGTCGGATGCGCGGAGGTACTTATCCGCAGGCGGCGCAGGCAGGAAGATGTCGTCGAGCATGACCTTGTCCCCTCCGCCGTGGCCGCCCGTGCCCGTCCAGGGCTCGATGACCCGGGCCGCGCCACGCAGGGGGATCACACGGGTCGTGACCCCGCCGGCCGCGATGCCCCCCTGCACCCCTCCCGTGCCGCTGACGTAGATCTGCTCCACGATGGCGTGTTCGAGCCTGCCCTGGGTGCCGTTGAAGCCGATCTGGTAGCCCTCCCAGGCGTTGAAGGCATTGACCGAGTAGCAGAGCGTGGTGCCCGTGTCGTACCGGACGATCACGTTCATGGTGTCCTCGATGTCGATCTCCTGCCTGAACACGCACTGGTCGCGGAAGTACCCGTCGTGCTTCTCCTGGTCCAGGTACAGGGCCTTGAGCGAGGGGTTGGCGGCCAGGTCCATGAGGAACCCGCACCGGTCCTTCTCCGGACAGGTGTGGCACCGCTCGTGCGCCCCTTGCAGGCCCAGGCGTTTGGCCATGGCCGGGGTATAGAACTCCCGCTTGCCCACGGCCGTGACGGTCTGCGGCACTGCGGAGAGCCACCAGTTCACCAGGTCGAAGTGGTGGGTGGCCTTGTGGATCATGAGGCCCCCGGAGTTCCGCTTCTGGCTGTGCCACCGCCTGAAGTAGTCCGCCCCGTGCACGGTGTTGAGCAGCCAGTGGAAGTCCACGGACAGGATGTCCCCGATCTCGCCCGCCATGAGCAGGTCCTTGACCTGGGTGCGGGGAGGGGAGTACCGGTAGTTGAAGGTCACGCGCACACGGCGGCCCGTGCGCCGCCTGGCGTCCAGGATCCGCTGGCACTTCTCCGGGGTGGTGGTCATGGGCTTCTCGGTGATCGCGTCACACCCGGCCTCCAGGGCCCGGACGATGTAGTCCTCGTGCGTTCCGTCCACCGTGGTCACGATCACGATCTCGGGCCGGGTCTCGCGGATCATCCGCTCGAAGTCCGCAGCCGCGTACCCCGGCACCTGGGCGCCCGCTGCTGCAGCGCGCTGTCGGGAGAGCTCCACGCGACCCGGATTGAGGTCGCACAGGCCCACGAGCTCCGCATGGGCCTTGTACTCGCCTAGGATGGCCTCGCGATACATGGCGTGCCGTGCGCCCGTGCCGACGATGGCGTACCTGCGTCGGCCTGCCGCAGCGCTCGAGCCCGCCTGGGCCAGGACAGGCGAGGTCCCCATGGCCAGGCCGAGGCCTGCAGCGGATGCGGTCTTCATGAACGCCCTCCGGTCCATGGGCACCGAAGGAAAGCCGGAGGAAGGAGGATCGTTGCGTGTCATCATGGGCTCCTATTCCTTTCTTGGATGCCCTCGAACTGGGCTCTTCCTGAAGTCGGTTCACGCCTCGGCTGCAGCCAGGGCGCGGTTGATCCGGTCGATGGCCTCGTCGACCTGCTGCTCGCTCGCGAACCCGATGACCACGGCATCGATGTCCTTGCAGGCCATGGCAAACCGGGCGGCCTTCTCGCGGTCCGCCGGGTCCTTGAAGTCGCCGTTGCCGATGAGCTTCATGCCGATCACGCCGCGGCCCTTGTCGTGCATGAGCTTGATCTGCTCCATGACCGGGGGGACCTCGGTGGCGGACTGGCCGTCCCACCGGATGTCCTCGCCGTCCATGTACTTGCCCTGGGGATTCACGCGGACCAGGTGGACCTCGGGCCAACCCGAGGTGACGGCCGCCTTCAGGGCCGGCAGGGTGTGGCAGGACACGCCCTTGGCCCGGATCCACTTCTTGTCCTTGGCCTCGCTGAAGCCGTCCATGGCCCGCTTCATCTCGTCGATCCACCCGGGCCTGACCATGCAGTGGATCAGGAGGCTGTCGATGTAGTCGGTGCCGAAGGTCGTGCGGTGCCTGTCGATCGTGGCCAGGATGTCGTCGGCCCGACCTGGGACCTTGGACTGGAGAAAGAGCTTCTCCCGGGGCAGGCCTCGGATCGCCTCGCCGATCCACCCGAAGGTCTGGTAGCTCTGGGCCGCGTCGATGTAGGTGATGCCCTTGTCATAGGCATAGTGGATGAGCTTGATGAAGCCCTCCTTGCCCAGGACCGCCTGGTCCCGGCCGCTGTTGCTGCCCGTGCCGAAGCCCAGGCGACTGAGCCTGAGGCCCGTCTTGCCCAGGGCCACCTGGTCCACGGCGGTCCGCTTGACGGCCTCCCCTGCCGCCCCTGTCCGGGCCAGGGGCGAGAGCACAGCGGACCCGGCCAGGGCCGCGGAGGTCTGGAGGAACTGGCGACGATTCATCCCATGGGCCTTCATGTCGATCTCCTGTGCCCGTGCATCTGTCTGCGGCCCCATCATACAGGAATCTCGGCTCCGCCGCATCGCAAAAAGCCCGGGCCCTCCCGGTCCCGGGCATGGATCCGGCTGTCCGGACCGGGCTACGCGAGGGTCGGATCGACTTGGTCGGGCTGCCAGAGCCAGCGGCCCTCCATGCCGCCGGCCACCACGATGGTCTGGCCGGTGACGTGGCGGGCCAGGCGATCCGACGAGAGGAACACCACCAGGTGGGCGATGTCGTCCGGCCTGGCGATCTGGGGCAGGGCCATGGTGGCCAGGACCTTGCGGACCACAGCGGTGTTGCCCAGCTGGGGCGAGGTGCGGGGGATGAGGGTCCAGCCCGGGCACACGCAGTTGACCCGGCCTCCGCAGTAGTCCTTGGTGTGCGGGGCGATCCGGGCGATCTCGTTCTTCAGGGACCGCGTCAGGCCAAAGGCCATGGCCGACTTGGCCGCCGCATAGTCCGCGTGGCCCGCCTCGCCGAACACGGCCGCGGTCGAGGCGATCAGCACGGCATTGCCCTGCCGCTGCCTGGCCGCCAGCACGAAGAACTCCCGCAGACTGAGAAACGC
>JAGOQT010000069.1 GCA_018007255.1 Phycisphaerae bacterium
GCCCGGAAACGAAACCCCAGCCCCAGGCGGTTGCGTGGGTAGGCCTGGCGCAGGGCCTCATAGGCCTGGTCCAGGCCCGCCTCGTCCGCGTCGAAGCTGTAGGCATCCTTCATGACGAACTCGCGGGCCCGCATCAGGCCGAACCGGGGCCGGATCTCGTCCCTGAACTTGGTCTGGATCTGGAAGACGTTCTTGGGCAGGTCCTTGTAGGAGTGGATCTCGCGGCGGAGGATGTCCGTGACGACCTCCTCGTGCGTGGGACCCAGGCACACGGTCGCGCCCCGCCGGTCCTTGAAGGTGAACAGGATCCCGTCCAGGGCGGCGTATCGCTCCCACCGGCCCGATTCCTCCCAGAGCTCCTTGTTCTGGATCGCAGGCATCAGGAGCTCCTCGGAGCCGGCCGCAGCCATCTCCTCGCGGATGATCTGGCTGATCTTGTTCAGTGTCCGCAGGAGCAGGGGCAGGTAGATGTACACGCCCGCGGACAGGGGACGGATGTAGCCGGCCCTGGCCATCAGGGCATGGGCAGGGGTCTGTGCGTCCTTGGGGACCTCCCGGAAGGTGCGACCTACGTGTCTCGATTGTCTCATGGGACTCCTGTGAACCGAACCGTCGAGTCTGCGGGCCTGGTGCCTGGGCCCTGGACCGGGGTGCCTTTGTACCACGCCGCCTGTCCCGGCTCAAGCCTCCCGGCCTGCGGGGACGAGAGCTCGTCCGGGGCGGGTTTGTCCGGGGACCGGACCCCGGTCCGGTGTACAATGCCCCTTCAGAGAATCTCCGGATTCTTGGGAACCCCGGACTCGATCCTGCGTTGAACTGGGGTGAAGGGGCACAATGAACGACGTACCGAACGAGACGATCAGGCGGTGCCAGGCCGGCCATGCCGCGGCCTTTGCCGAGGTGGTCGAATGGTACGAGCGGCCCGTGTTCGCGTATGTGGTTCGCATGGGTTGCAGGCCCGGCGGTCGGGGCCCCGAGGATGTGGTGCAGGAGATCTTCGTGAAGGTGTACCAGAACATCCAGAGATACCAGGATCGCGCGGCCGGGTCGTTCTCCGCGTGGCTGTTCACGATCGCCCGCAACCACTGCATCAGCCTGATCCGAAAGACACGCACGGACGGGCACTCGATGACCTTGGAGGAGGCGGGCGAGCTGGGGGTCGCGGACGATGCTGTGCAGGACCCCGTCGATTGCCTGGCCCGGTCCGAGATCGCAGGCCATGTGGCCGAGGCGGTCCAGCTCCTGCCAGAGCCCATGCGAACGGCCTTCATCCTCCGCTACTACCAGGACATGGGCTTCACGGAGATCGCCCGGATCCTGGGGTGCAAGGAGGGCACAGCCCGGACCCGTGTGACCCGGGCCAAGCAGGCCCTGGCCCGGCTCCTCCAGGATGTGTTCAACGATCGATAGAAAGGTCAATGCCATGATCCGTTCGACATATGATCTTGTAGACCGTCTTTGTAGGCCGCCTGTGTCAGGCGGCAATCCATTACCGAATGGATGGCGTTTGACACAAACGCCCTACAACCGGTGGAGGGGACGCCCATGACTGAATTGAATCTCATTTGTCAGCAGATCCAGGACCAGATCGACCAGATGTCCCAGCGCCAGCTCCGGCTGGTCGCAGACCAGGGCCCGGTCAGCGACCACGTGCGGGGCTGTCCTGTGTGCAGGGCACACCTGGCCAAGGCCCGGGGCCTGGCCTCTCAATTGGACCAGTGGGAGGTCCCGCAGCCGGGAAGGAACATCGTGGCCGCGGTCATGGCCGAGTTGGCCGCACTGGAGACGGATCAGCGGCCTGCCCGGATCACGCTCGGCGAGCACCTGATGTCTCTGCTGCGGGTTCGAATCCAGGTCCCTGCGGCAGCCGCGATCCTGGTCCTGGGCGGATTGGTCTGCTCGATCGGGTTCAACGTGATCGGAGCCCGCGGGCCTGGGATCCGCCCCGATCCCGTGGTCGTCCGGGCGGATGTCCCTGTGGACCCGGTCACCCGGTTCGTGCCCGTGCAGGTCCAGGGTGCGCAGTCGTTGCAGTCCGTCCTGGCCAATCCGGTCTTGGTCCCAGGCACGGTCATGGTCATCCTGGGTACACCTCCGAGGATGCCCGAGGAGAGCACCTCCGGACGGATCCCAACCACCCAAAACCCCCTGTAAGGAGAATCCCATGTCCTCTCTCAGAGTGCCCATTGCCTCGGTCCTCCTGATTGCCTGCGGGTCCGGGATGGCCCAGACGTCCGGACCCGAACAAGAGGTCAGGCAGTTGATCGAGCAGTACAACGCCTTCAGTGCGGTCCGGGACGTCAACGGCCTGATGTCCCTGTATCACGACCAGATGGACTTCCCGACCCTGGACCCCAACGCCCTTCGAAAGGGGATCGAGGCCAGCCTCCAGGGCGAGAAGGCCCCCAAACTGGAGGTCCTGGCCGTCCTGTCCCGCGGCCAGACCATGGGCGCACGGGTCAGGACCGCGGACTCCACGGACGAGGCCCCCCAGGAGACCCGCCTGTTGGCCCTGCGGCCCCAAGACGGGGTCATGCGGATCTGCGGGGTCTACAATGAGGCGGGCCCCGACGCCTTTGACCCCAAGACGCGGATCTACACCAGCCGAAAGGGCAAGCTCTCCATACGGATCCCGGAGGGCTGGACCCCCGCCCATACCTGGGCCATCCTGGCCGGGATCGTGCCGGACTCCGTCTATGTCCTGTCTCCGGACCTGCGGTCGTCCTGCACCCTGGGCTTCGTGCAGCTGCCCCTGAAGCTGGGCCCGGACGACCAGACCTCCGCCCAGAAGGGCATCGAGGGGGACACGGCCCTGGAGCGGAGGTTCACGGCCGACTACAAGGTCGTGGAACAGGGACCGACCCAGGTTGCGGGCCTGCAGGGCTATCGGATGGTCACGGACTTCAAGATCCCCAACAGCAGCGGGGATGGGCGCAGACGCCTGCGGGTCTACCTGTCCGAGCACCCCATGCTGTACTTCTTCATCTGTGATGCCATGCCTCCGGAGGGATTCCTGGCCCTGGCGCCCCAGTTTGAGTCCATCGTCTCCAGCCTGGACCTGGACCCTGTGCAGGGGGACCTGACCCGCCAGGAGGCCGTGGCTGCGGAACAGGCCCAGGGTACGGTCACGGGCCGCGTGTACACCTCGGCGGAGTACAACTGCTTCATCGCCGCGCCCGAGGGCTGGGAGATCCGCACCAGCCCCAATCCGGCTCACCTGGTGGAGATGCAGTACACCCGGGGCAAGTCCCTGGCCCGTCTGATCGCGGCCAAGGGCCTCAAGGAGACCCACACCCTGCAGGACGTCTTCGCCCAACGCCTGGAGTCGGTCAGACAGATCGTCCAGGACTTCAACGAGACCTCCCGCAGGGACGTGACCCTGGCCGATACGCCAGGGATCGAATCGATCCACACCTTCAAGATCGAGGCCCTCGGGGCATTGCACGTCAAGGAGGTCACCCTGGTCAAGGACGGGGTCTACTATCTGATCCTGTGCCAGTGCATCGAGCCGGACGCATTCGCGGTCCTGGAGAAGGACTTCGACCGGATCATCCAGAGCTTCGGGTTTACCCAGTAGACGGAGTGGGCTATGAACAGACCGGTCAGGATTTTCGTGGTGTTGGCAGGGCTTGGCCTCGCCTTGGGGGCTCGCGGGGACACCCTCTATCTCAAGGACGGATCCGTCCTGATCGGGACTGTAGGCACCGGGCCCGGAGACCGGGTCCTGGTCACGAGCCCCGTGTTCGGAGAGGTCTCGATCCCCCGCGCAAACGTGGTCTATAGGCTGGAGCACGACCCCAATGCCTTGACCGAGTCGTACAGGGTCGTGGGCGCGGGCCCGGGCATCCTGGGCCACCTGGTCCGCGAGGTCCCAGGGCAGGTGGATGGAAGGCAGCGGTTCGGCCTCCTGGTCCCCGGAGACGTGTGGGGCGTGACGGACACGGCAGGCCGACCCCTGCCCTTCAGCCAGCGGCTCTTGGACCAGTCCAGCCACGTGACCGTGGACTACAACGACCTGGCCGTGGGCACCACCCATGTAATCCTCACGACCTGGCAGGCCGAGGGGCTCGAGCAGACGGGCGCAGGAGAACTGACCCTCCGCCTCCAATACATCCCGGATCGGGAGCAGGACGTCCGGCTGGTGGTGACCTATCCTGCGGGTCTGGCCCTGAAGGGGATCAGCACGGAGGCCACCGCGGTCCTGCCGGGCCTGGTCGCTTGGCGCCGCCACCTGGCCCGCCAGCAGCGGTTCGCGCCCGAGATCGTATTGGGCCCGCGATAGGTCAGGACCGGGTCTGCGAGATCAGCCGAACGAGGTCCGAGGCGGTGACCTCCGTGAACCGGTCGATGACCCGGTCCGCCTGCACCAGTTCTTGGCGGGTCCGGGTGGTGGTGATGGCCACCACGCCGTCCATCTCGAAGATCGCTCCGTATAGGGGCTCGCACATGGTGTCCCCTTCAGGCCAACAGGTCCGCGACATCCAGGACCTTCAGATGGGCCTGCAGCGATCGTGCAGTCATGGGACTGGCAGCCAGGCCGGGCAGCCCCAGCCGATCCACGACCTGCCGGCATAGGACCGCGGGGTCCACGTCTGGACGGGGACACGCGATCTGGCGGACCTGATCGTGGACCCGCTGCATGGTGGCCAGTCCTTCCTCCAGGACCCGGCCGACGTCGGGTCCCCTGCGGGGCTCATCCCACGAGCTGAGCAGCACATCCACGTCCGGGACCTCCCTGAGCCTGAGGATGGATCGGACCGAGTCCATCACATCGTCGTACACAGGGAAGCCTGCGGCCACGGCCACGGCATCCCCGGTGAACAAGACGCGGTCGAGGTGCAGATGGAGGGAGATCGACCCTGCCGAGTGTCCCGGCGTGTGGAGAACGGTCACGGACAGGTCCTCGTCCAGATCCAGACGGTCGCCGTCTTGCACGACCCGATCGACCCGGACCGGTCCGGCCACCAGCGTCTCGAAACCCGGCACGGGTCTCTGGCTGGCCTGCAGGGCCACGTCCTCAATCCACGGCCGTTCCGCCTGGTGGGCCACCACCCTGCATCCGGAGGCCTCCTGGATGACCTTGGCGGAGCCGATGTGGTCCGGGTGCGAGTGGGTGAGGACGATGGCCGCGATGTCGCGGGGCTGCCGGCCCAGGTCCCTAAGTACCTGGAAGATGGCCTCATGGGAGCCCGCAACGCCTGTGTCGATCAGGACGACGCGCCGGGTGCCCAGGACCACGTACACGTACACGAAGCGACGGAGGGTCACATGGGGCGCAGGCCTGATCTCGAACGGGATCCTCAGGGCATGGACATGGGGAGTCACGTGTGCCGGGGCCTCATGCGGGCCCCCCGAATGTCTGGGTGGTCCTGGTACTCTCATGGGCAGTAGGATACCGCAGAGCCAAGCCCCTGTGTCGAACCGTCCTGCACCGATGAGGCTGGACAGGGGCCCGGCACCGGCACAGACTCTCACGAGGTGCACAGCCGCAGAAAGGAGTCGAGACCATGGTCTATCAGCGAGTCCTCCCGTGGGTCATACTGGCCTTTGCAGCGTCCTCGGCTTGGGCCGTTCTGGATGGGCAACAGGCCTGCTCTGTGGGACAGACCTCATGGACCGTAGTGGGGAGTCATCCCGGACCCGCCGCCAAGGGCCCTCCGCGGGGCGATGGCATCCGTCCTGGGTCCGGCCACCTCTTCGACCTGCGTGTCTATGCCTACATCTTCATGAGCCAGGTGGCCTGTGCCCCGTTCCCTCCGATGCAGGCCTATTCGTGCTCCCGTGTGGTCGATGGGGGCGTGGCCTGGATCCGCGCGGCCAACGGGATGGGTGCGGTTTGCGGGCAGACAGCCGGATTCTATATCCCACCCCTATGCCGGTGACCGAAGACCGACGCCGCCATCGGCCCTTGCAGCCCGGGGGAAGCACGAGGGGCTATGCGGATAGGCTCTATGTGCCTGCCAGCCTCATGGCTGCAAGGACCACCAGTAGGCAGGCCACAAAGACAGCGAGTCTGAGTACGCGGAGGAGCTGTGTCCTGGGTTCTATGAACCGCCACACGAGCACCCACACAGCGGCAACCAAGATGGCCCTGACCAGGATGAAAGCCAGATCTAATACCACAAGTATATTATACCCATTTTCACATCTAACGTCAATTCTCAGATTCCCATATTAACTTGTCGCAGCAGGTCAAGGCCATGCAGGGGCTCAGCGCCAGGACCTCTCTCTGGTCCGGCTCCGCGTTCCCACTACTGGTACGCGGGGCGCCCCGTACGATTTCTGAGCCCGGACCGCGGCTGAAGCTGTGCGCGGGCCCTGCCTCTGTTGCCCGCCTGCGATTAAAGCATTTTGAGTCGATCAGCCGAGTAGACAGAGCGTCAGCGTGCAACGTGTCTTGTACGGTTCCTGTTTTAAGGAGACTTCAGATGTACTATTTACAGGAAGTCAAGAAATGGCTTGGAGAGATCACTGAGATTTGTCTATTGTTGGTCGCCTTAGGGATCATCATCGAGATCCTGTTCGGCGATGCCGTCCCGTTCTTCGGCGGAATCGTCAGCAATCTCACGGGCCTCCTGTCCACCTTGGGCCAAAACGGCCTGGTCGGCCTGATCGCCTTGGCGATCATCCTGTACCTGTTTGGCAAGAAGAGGGCCGCGGCCTAGGCGTGGGCTTCTTCTCCTCTTGAGGGCCGTTCCCTGACAGGAGACAGTGCCCCCGGCGCGCTCCTGTCAGGGGACTTGGCCGGGCCGCCTGATCCGGCTGGCCGCCGGAGGGGGCAAGGGGCGGCGCCCGATCAGGCCGGAGGGTCGCCGCCCGGGCCGGGCAGGGCCGCAGGACCCCTGCCCGCCAGCAGGCTGGGCAGGCCTTCCTCCACAAGCAACGGCTCGGTCAGGTCCTCGATCTGGCCGGTCAGTTCGCTCAGGAACCGGCTGGGCTTCATCATGACCAGGGAGCGCGACCGGTTCGTGACCATCTGGGGCACGAGCAGGTAGACCTCGTCCTTGGCCCGCGTGACCGCTACGTGAAAGACCCGTCGCTCCTCCTCCAGGTCCTCGGGGGTGTTGATGGCCAGGTCCGTGGGGAACCGGCCGTCCGCAAGCCAGGGGATGAACACCACGGGCCACTCCAGGCCCTTGGCCTGGTGCACGGTGCTCAGGATCACGAACTCCTGTTCCTGCGGTCCTGTCACCACGGTCTCCCCGGAGTACTCGCCTGCCAAGGCCACCTCGGTCAGAAAGGCCTCCACGGTCTCGTACTGAGCCGCGAACCCCGCCATGCCGTGGAGGTCCTCCCTGCGGAGGCTGGCCCCGTCGTAGTGGGACACCAGGTAGTCGTCGTAGAACCGCTTGCACACCAGATCGATCACCTCCGCGGGCGAGGGCAGGGCCTGGATCCGGCCCAGGAGGTCCACGAGCTGCTGGAAGAGGGGTCCGACCCCGCGAGGGAGACCGGCCTCGCCGGCAAGGCCCTGCGCGGCCTTCACCGGGTCGTCCGCTCCGCCGATCCGGTCCCAGATCCGGCCGGCCGTGGCACTGCCGATCCTGGGGACCATCTTGAGGACCCGCGTCCAGGCCAGCTCGTCGTGGGGATTCTGCACCATCCGGAGGAAACACACCACGTCCTTGATATGGGCCTGCTCGAAGAACCGCAGACCTCCCCGCACGCGGAAGGGGATGTTGCGCCGCTGCAGCTCCAACTGGATCTCCAGGGAGTGCCAGTGGCTGCGATACAGGACGGCCACGTGGTTCAGCCGGCGGCCTTGGTCCAGGAGGTGGAGGGTGTACTCCGCAATGAACCGAGACTGGACGAACTGGTCCTGGACCGTCACGATGGCCGGCTTGAGCCCTGCGGACCGGACGGGCCTGAGGTCCTTGGGCAGGCGCCGGGCATTGCGGGCGATGCTGGCATTGGCCAGGCGGAGGATCTCCGGGGTGGAGCGGTAGTTCGTCTCGAGCCGAAACTCCCGCACGTCCGGGTAGCGATCTCGGAAGGACAGGATGTTCTCAAAGGACGCGCCCCGGAAGCTGTAGATCGACTGGGAGTCGTCGCCCACGACGGTGACATTGCGGTGCTTGGAGGCCAGCAGGTCCACGATCGCCCCCTGGAGGGCGTTGGTGTCCTGGTACTCATCCACCAGGATGTGCTGGAACTGCTCGGCCAGCGTCTCGCGGATCGCGGGGTGGTCCGTGAGCAGGCGAAGCCATGCGCTGAGCAGGTCGTCGTAGTCCAGCATCTGCCTCTGGACCTTCTTGGAGGTGTAGAGGACCAGCACCCGCTCGATCTGCCCGGTCTCCTGGATGAACATGGGATAGCGCCGGGTGATCACGGCCTCCAGGGGCTCCAGTGTGTTCTGGATGAAGCTGGAGAGGGCGGCCAGGACCGCCTTCTGGGGAAACCTGCGGGACCGGGTATCCACCCCCGCCTCGTGCACGCACGTGGCCAGCAGGTCCCCTGCATCCTCCCGGTCCAGGATCGTGAAGTCCGGCCGGATGCCCAGCGCTGTGCCGTACCGGCGGAGCAGGCGATTGGCGATGTGGTGGAAGGTCCCGCCCCATAGATCCCGGGTCTCCTGCTTGACCAGGACCTCCACACGGCTGAGCATCTCGCGGGCCGCCCGGTTCGTGAAGGTTACCAGCAGGATTCGCGAGGGGTCTGCCCCGCGGCTGACCAGCCACGCCAGGCGATAGGTCAGGGCGCGGGTCTTGCCGCTGCCTGCGCCGGCCACCACGAGCATGGGTCCGCCCGGGGCCGTGACCACAGCCAACTGCTCGCCGTTCAGGTCGGCCGACCAGTCGATCCCGTCCGCTGCGGTCCTGGATTGGAGCTTGAATGTGCGGGCCATGTCTTGACGTCAACCCTCATCCATCGTTGAGGCCGCTCTGGACCGAACGCGATCAGGCGTGCGGCGGGCGCGGTGCCCGGACCGGGCGCTCGGTCCAGGCATAGGTGACCGCACCCGCCACGAGCGCGCCGCCCAGCATGACCAGGGCCACGGGCTTCTGGTTCCAGGCATACCCGATGCAGCTGTACAGCATGAAGGCACAACAACCGCAGAAGAGGATCGTCGTCCAGGGAAAGCCGCTGACCTGGTAGGGCCGCGGCCTGTGGGGATCGCTCCGCCGCAGCACGAACACGGAGATCCCCGTGGCCAGGAAGAACAGCCACACGACCGGGGCCGTGTAGAGGATCGTGTCATAGAAGGACCCTGCGGCCAGGGCGATGGCGACACTGATCAGACCTTGAAGGGCCAGGGCCCACACCGGGGTCCCCAGGCGGGCGTTCCACCTCCCGAATCGGCCGAACGCCGCGTGGCCGCGCCCCAGGGCATAGGAGATCCTCGCGCCCGAGAAGGTCAGTCCATTGACCGCGCCCAGGGCGGAGACGCAGATCAGCACGGCCACGGCCCTGGCCGCGATCCCGGGCAGGACCTTGGATACCGTATCCACGGCCACGGCCTCGGAGCCCGCCATGCCCGCGAACCCCAGGGCGTGCAGGAAGGCCCCGTTGATCAGCAGGTACAGGGCCGTGACCGAGGCCGTGCCGATGACCAGGGCCCGCACGATGTTGCGCTTGGGATGCTTGACCTCTGCGGCGACATAGGCCATCTCGTTCCATCCCCCGAACGTGAAGAGGACCAGGATCAGGGCCAGCTCCACCCCTGGCAGGGTCATGGCGGACGGCTGGCCCGGGCGCGGACCGGACGGGGCCAGAAACCCCACGACCACCACGCACACCAGCCCGAGGATCTTAATCACGGTCAGGACGTTTTGGGTCCACTTGCCCTGGCGCACCCCCAGGACGTTGATGAGCGTCAGCACAACAATCGCGGCCGTGGCGTAGACCCGCAGGCCCTGGCTCCCCAGGGCGTGGAATCGCTGCGCGTACCGGGCGAACACAAAGGCCATGAGCGCGATGTCCGCGGGCCTCACGATGATCAGCTGCGACCACCCGAACAGGAACCCGGCCCAGGGCCCGTAGGCCCTTCGCAGGTAGATGTAATCCCCGCCCTCATCCGGATACGTGGTGGCCAGCTCCGCGTAGCACAAGGCCCCGGCCAGGGCCAGGAGTCCTCCGCACAGCCACACGGCCCACACGGCCCCTGTGCTGCCCACACTGCCGGCCACCAAGGGCGAGGTCTCGTAGATGCCCGCCCCGACGATGATCCCCACGATCAAACTCACGGAGTCGAAGAGGGTCAACTCCCTCTTGGGCCCTCCGTGCCCGCCTCTGCTTCCCTTGGGTCTTGTCATAGCGAGGTCCTAATGGGCCGGTATGCCCCTCTTCTTGAGGGTCACGCTGATCCCCCCGGTATCCTGGTTCAGGAACAGCGTCTCCACGGCCGGATGGGTGGTGATCGCCTGGACGTATTCCGGATCGGCCATGCCCGGGCCGATGTTGTGGGCGATGACCAGTCCGCCCGCGCGGACCAGGGGCAGGAGCTTGTTGAAGTAGTCCAGATACCCCTCCTTGTCCGCATCGATGAACACGATGTCTATGGGCTCCTTCAGCGAGGCCACGGTCTTGTGGGCGTCGCCCTGCACGAGGGTCACCAACCCGTCCACTCCCGCCCGCTTGAAATTCGCGAGGGCCAGGTCTGCGCGATCCTGGTTGATCTCAAAGGTCGTGAGCCTGCCTCCCGTGGTCTTGAGGGCCAGGCACCACCAGATCCCGGAGTACCCGTTCGAGGTCCCCAGCTCGACCACGTGCTTGGCCCCGATGGCCTCGGCCAGCATGCGCAGGAACCTGCCGTCCTTGAGGGGCACGTTCATCATGCCCCGCTGGTCCCTGTTCATCTCCTCCAGCACCGCCAGGATCCGGGTCTCGGTCTCGGACTGACCCATGGGGGCGGTCTCCTGCAGGCCCATGCCCCCGAACCCGCGTCCGCCCTGACCCCGCATGCCCCTGCCTGGCCGCACGGGTCTCTCTTGGGCAGGAAGCACCGCCCCCAGGGCCAGGATTGTCAATCCAACGAGGCCCCACGCCACCTTTCTGCGCATAGGTCACCGCCCATCTGATCTGAGAATCCGGATAGGGTACCCCCGGGACATCCCCTAGGCAACCAAGGAATAGGACCCTCCTGCCCTCTCGACTCATACCTAGGAGATGATCAGGATGTGGCAGATCAGGGTAAATCTACAAGGCAAGCCGTTCGTCCTCCCCGTCATCACCCGCTGGACCCTCCTATCACACCTTCAGCAGGCCGTGGCTCCAGTGTCGCGGCCTTCATATGCCTCTTGCCAGGGGCCCGAGTATCTGCTATACTATCTGTCTGTTGCATCCTTCCCGACCGTCTGGTCAGATGACCACCACGGATGACGCTCCAGACCAGCGGGACCGGTAAGATTAAGGGTATCACCGGGTCAGGTATGGTGACGAATAGACCATCGCAGACGTCATTCTGAAAGGGGTAAGTATGTCAAGGCGAGGATTGCTGCAAGCACTTGTGACAGCAGTGGTTACTGTCTGCCTTCTGACCCTGCCAGGGGTCCTGTCTGCCCAGGGCAACCGTGAGGCGGCCTTTGAGCGAGTCAGAGAGGTCCAGGAACGCCACACGGACGCGCTCATGACTGTAGAGGGCGTGGTGGGCACCGCGGTGGGTGCCAACGAGAACGCCCAGCACGCCGTTCTGGTGTTCCTCGAAAGGCCCGGCATCGGCGGCATCCCCAAGCAACTCGATGGCATCCCGGTCCGTCCTGAGGTGACTGGTAGGATCGAGGCCCTGGCCCGTCCGGTAAAGCCGGCCCCTGTGGATCCGACGGCTTGGTTTGCGCGGCCAGTGCCCATTGGCGTGTCTACAGGACATCCAGGTATCACTGCGGGCACCATAGGCTGCAGGGTCGTGGACGCCTCCGGGAACGTCTACGCCCTGAGCAACAACCACGTCTATGCCAATGAGAATAAGGCCAGCCTAGGCGACTGGGTACTCCAACCAGGTCCCTATGACGGGGGCGACGACCCCGTCGATGCCATCGGAACGCTCGAGGTCTTCATTCCAATCGCATTCAACGGGACTGCCAACTACATTGACGCCGCCATCGCCCTCAGCAACACAGGGTTGCTCGGTACGGCCACACCCTCTGGTGGTTATGGGAGGCCGTCTTCCAGTACTGCCGCGGCCAAGATCAACATGAAGGTGAAGAAGTACGGGCGGACTACCGGGCTGACCAAGGGCAAGGTCTCTGCCGTCAATGCGATCGTCAATGTCGGCTACGACAGCGGTACGGCCCGTTTCGTCAACCAGATCGTGGTTGTCCCCGGCACCTTCAGCGCGGGCGGGGACTCCGGCTCCTTGATTGTGACCGAGAGCGGGAACATGCCCGTAGGTCTCCTCTTTGCAGGGAGCAGCACGGCCACCATAGCCAACCCGATAGGCGCAGTCCTGTCCGCGTTCAACGTGATGATCGATAGCAGCGTTCCCTAGGTGGGACGAGCCGGCGACGCGATGGGCGGCTCCCGCGTGGGCGCCATGAGGGAAGGACCTATGTCCGGGCATGGGTCGTGCTGGTTGCTGGCTGCCGGGACCGCGGTCCTCATGAGCGGGCTTGGCTGCTGCACCGAGGCTCGACCGGCGTCTGAGCAGGCACAACGCATGTGCGGCGAGACCATCGAACAGGTTCAGCAGGGGCACACGGACGACTGGATGGCGATACCCGGGGTTGTCGGAACCGCCATCGGCCAGGACAGAGGCAAGCCGTGTATTGTGATTCTGACGGCCTCCAGTGCGGAGCAGATGAGGGAGAAGATCCCTGCCACGGTGGACGGCTATCCGGTCGTCATTCGATACAGCGGCGAGATCGACGCGCTGGATGAGCCCTAGGGGGTGTTGAGGCGGTCCTTCTGCTGTCCCCCCGGGACGCAGTTCACGTCCGGTGAGCGTGCCCAGGCGGCCAACGTGGCGTGGGGCGGGGTGCCCTGACGCACCGCTGAAACTGCGTCTGGTCGCCTTCATCGCTCGTACCACGAACGAGGTCTAGCCCGCATTTCTCAGGAGGCTTCGGACGGTCGGGGCGGCAGTGAGGCTGTGGACTTGCGTTGGTGCGTTTGAGAGGCAGACGCACCTGGGACAGGTTGTTCTGAGCGCGGCATGTTGGCCGGATGCAAGGCCGCAGGTCTCGTTTGCCCGGAGGCGTACCCAGGGCGGTACGTCGAGGACAAACGGGACCGAGAACGCGGCAGCCGGACAACAGGACCGCTCAGAACCGAAGGCTTGTGAGAAATGCGGGCTAGGATGCCTACGGCACCGAACATTGCACATTGGCGACAGCAGCCACTTCTGCCTGCCAACTACGATGACCTCGCCGGGTCTCCGCGTGCCTGCGGCAACACCGAACGACAGCCCGATCCGCCTGCTGTTGTCGAGCGATGTTCCTCTCACCGGTCTGCCGGCCGAGATCACGGAGTAGCTTAGGATGGGAGATGCCCTCCATGCCTGTACCGTTTCCGCCTGATGTCCGTGCCTTTCTTGCGGAGGTATCGTGGACTGCTGCAAAGACCTACGCGACCACGTGGCCGCATGAGTACGTCATTCGAACTCCCGAGAACGCCGCCATCATCCTCGCGGTCGCGCGTCACATCTTTGAACACGGCACGGAGGAGCGATTCTACTCTCAGACCCTCAAGTATCATCACGAAGGAGGAAAGGTCTACTGGTCCATGGACAAGACCCCGGAATGCACAGGTCTGATCAACCGGTGCGATGAGGGCAGCACGTACGAGGCACGTCTGGCGGCCGGCACGCTGCCGACGTAGAACACATCGTCGATCCGCTCGCCGAGGCGATCCGCGGCAACCTGGAAGATCCGTGGATCGGGCTTGCGATACGGGAACTGGTACGGGTAGAGCCGCACGGGAAGGAACCGCAGGAAGCCGAAC
>JAGOQT010000070.1 GCA_018007255.1 Phycisphaerae bacterium
CCTGGGACCCGTCCAACTGGTTGAAGACCTCCTACGAACGGCCCCGGAGCGAGCCGGCGGTCGTCCGCGCCTACCCGCTCATCACCAGGTGAAAGGACAGGTAGAGGCCGAGCATGATGCAGCCCAGGATGCCCCAGCCGTACACACCCTGTCTGCCCAGGCCGGGATTCTGGCGATAGGTCTGTCTCAAGGAGGGCAGCACGGTCTCCGCGGGGCTGTGTCGGGTGCACAGGGAGACGACGACCATGAAGGCCATGAGCCCGGCGAAGAGGAAGAACGAAAGCAGCAGGAAGTGGGGCCAGATGTCCACGGTCCGGCCTTGGACCTCCCTGGCGAACACATCCTGGATGTCACACACGCCCACGGCGAGGGACACCCCGGAGCCCAGGACCAGTGTGGCGATCGCGGCTGTGGACGTGGCCCGCCGCCAGAACACGCCCAGCACGAAGACCACGGAGATGGGCGGGGCCAGGTAGCTGATGATGCTCTGGAAGAGGTTGAAGAGGTTGCTCTGCACGGTGTTGAGGTAATAGGCGATGCCCACGGCCATGAGGGCGGCGGCCAGGGTCACGAATCGGCCGACGATCTTGATCCGATGCTCGTTGGCCTCGGGTGCGATCCATCGCTTGTAGAGGTCCAAGGTGAAGACCGTGCTGAACGAGTTCAGGCCGGAGTCCAGCGTGGAGATCACCGCCGCCACGAGCACGGCCACCATGAGCCCCACCAGGCCCGCGGGCAGGTAGGTGTTGACCATGAACAGAAACACGTCCTTGTCGTCCGCGATGCCGGGGTGCAGGGCCGCGCAGAGGATGCCGGGGATCAGGAAGAGGAAGGGCGGCAGGATCTTGAGGAAGCCGCAGAACAGGGTCCCGGCCTGGCCCTGTCGAAGATCACGGGCCCCGAGCACACGCTGGACGATGGTCTGGTCCGAGCACCAGAACCAGAGCGACAGCACGGGGTAGCCCAGCACGAAGGCGTACCAGGGCGAGGCCCCGGACTCGTGGAACAGCCTCCACGTGGAGTCTGCAGGCACGTCCCGGACCACGAGGCCCTTCAAGGCCTCGAAGCTCTCGACGTGCACGGCGGCCAGCACGGCCAGGGCCGCTGCGCCCACGATCATGAGGATGGACTGGAACGAGTCCGTGACCATGACGGCGACCAGGCCGCCGGCCACGGTGAAGCTGGTGGCCACGGCGGCGAGCACCCAGACGCTGGTCATCAGGTCCCAGCCCAGGAGCTGGCCGAGGATGTCGCCGCCTGCGAACAGGGTGCCCCCGATCCAGAGCACGACCGTGCCGAACAGGGAGTAGAACGAGTAGAAGGTGTAACAGCCCCTGCCGAACCGCTTGTGCAGGAACTCGGGCATGGTGGAGATCCGCGTGTGCATGTAGAAGGGGACGAAGGCCATGCCCAGCAGCATGAGGAAGACCCAGGCCATCCACTCGAAATTGGCGTTGACCATGCCCGCGGTGTAGCCCGCGCCAAAGGTGGCGACCAGGAAGGTGGGGCCGATGTTGGTGCCGAAGATGCTCAGACCCACATTGAACCAGCCCATGGATCGCCCGCCCAGGAAGAGGTCTTCGCTCTTGCGCTGGCGGTAGCTGGCGTAGCCTCCGATCCCGAGCAGTGCGACGAGGTAGGCCAAGAAGACCAGCCCGTCCGCGAGATGCATGTCCACCTTGCCCTCAAACCAGGAATCCATGGATCCAGTGCTCCTGACCTTGTCCAAGCCCGAGGAAACCCCAATCTGGGCGTACTCTACTCCAGCGCATGCGCGGTGTCCAATCCAATGGGCCGGTGCTCCCGGCCCGGGAGCGAATGCACCTCGTAACGTACACTGGATCCAGGGAGTTGCGCCGTAGACCGTCCTCCTGCCGCGCACCGGATACGGCCCCGACCTCGCCTGCGACGAGGCCCAGTCCCTGCCAGGTCGCGCCCCGGGGCTCCAAGGGCATGTCGCGACATCCCATGGAGTTCCGGAAAAAAAACGGGTAATAGTACTTGCAGTCGCCTTGGGTTCCTGCTACAGAATCAAGAACATACGCCGTAGAGAGGGCCTAGGCAGACGACCAGGGGACATTGGTGCTTCATGAAGTGCCCGGGTCACCCAGGATGTGTGGTGTGCAGGTGCGCAGCCTGTGAGGTCACGGGGGCACCCGTTCCCGCAGGGCCCATCGAGGCCTGGTTCAAACAGAGGTCCATGCCTGGTACGCCCCACGCCGACACAGGGTTCAGGCCGTGTGCCACGGACATGCCTCGACCCTGGGCTGCACCCGGTCGTCTCGTACCCTCCGGCCTCCTGCTCTCTCTGGGTACAGAGCCCCGCCTCTCTCTGCAAGGGCCGGGCGCCTGTCCAGAAGGGCCACCGACCGATCCAGTCCCCACCCCACACGCAGTTCGGTTGCACGGGCCCTTGTTAGGTTGGGTTGCTGCCGCGGCGGCAAGAAAGGAGATATAGAGGATATGAAGACGATGCAAGCATTGAGTCTGTGCTTGGTGGGTGCGTTCTGTGTGTGGGATCTCCCTGCGGCCAAGGCCGAGGACGAGCCTCCTCACAAGATCACTGCGCAGGAGGTGGCGGAGCTGCTGGCCGATCCCTCGGCGACCATTACCTACCTGAACGCATCCTACCGCAGCTACATGGACGTCGGCCCTTGGGACGATAGAAACCAGGAACTTCGGCTCAACGGCGCCGGATTCCTGAACCTGCCGAATGCGACCTCGCTGTTGTACCGGGCGTATCTGCCCCTGTACGCGACCGAATTTCCGTTCGATGACGAGGGCATGGGGGATGCCCTGGTCTCCGCGTACTGGATCCCCAAAAAGGGCAGTCTGATCCTCGGGTATGGTGGTGCCCTGGTCATGCCGACCGCCTCCGAAGACTACTTCGGCTCGGAGAAGTGGTCGGCGGGACCTACGCTCGTGGTCGCCAAGAAGGCACCGGGCAGGTACACGGTCGGGGCCATGCTCACGCACCTCGAGTCTTTCGCGGGGGATGACGACCGCGACGACGTCAGCATGACGACGATCCAGCCTGCCGCCACCTTGTTCCTCAACAAGAAGGGGACATCGATCACCGTGGGGTCTGAGACCACCTACAACTGGGAGGCCGACGAGGACCCGTGGCAGGTGCCCGTGAGCGTGGGGTTGAACCAGATCCTCCCGCCGATCGGCAAGCAGTTCATTGGCGTGGGCGTGGCCGCCACCTACTACGTCGAGAAGTCCGACATGGCCCCAGAGTGGGACGCCCGCCTGGTGCTGTCCGTTGTCTTCCCCTGAGCGTAGCGGGGCTGTCTGAGGGAGGCGCAGGCGATCCCGCCGAGATCGCTGTGGCCGGTTCATGCAGAGGAGAAAGGAGAGCGATTCATGGAGCGACAGAAGGCAATCGAGCGGGCCGTGCTGCCCATTCCGGACAGGCAGCACATCGGTCTGACGACCTACGACGCCAAGGACCCGGAGACGAAGTTTCCACCGATCCGCGACATCCGGCCGCCGAAGGGCGCGCCGAACGTCCTGATCGTCCTGATCGACGACGCTGGCTTCGGTGCTTCGAGCGTTTTTGGGGGGCCGTGCCAGACGCCCACGTTCGAGAAACTGGCGGCGAACGGGCTCCGCTACAACCGGTTCCACACCACGGCGCTGTGCTCGCCGACGCGCCAGGCGCTCTTGACCGGGCGCAACCACCATTCGGCCGGCATGGGCTGCATCACGGAGCTCGCCACATCGGCACCGGGTTATACCTCGATCCGTCCCAACACCTGTGCTCCGCTGGCCATGACACTGAAACTCAACGGCTATGCCACGGCCCAGTTTGGCAAGTGCCACGAAGTGCCGGTGTGGCAGACCAGCCCGATGGGGCCATTCGATTCCTGGCCCACAGGCGGCGGGGGTTTCGAGTACTTCTACGGGTTCCTCGGCGGCGAGACCAACCAATACGACCCGGCCCTCTACGAGGGCACCGTCCCGGTGGACCCGCCCAAGACGGCTGAGGAAGGCTACCACTTCACGGAGGACATGGCGGACAAGGCGATCACCTGGGTTCGTCAGCAGAAGGCGCTCATGGCGGACAAGCCCTTCTTCATGTACTTCGCCCCGGGCGCGACGCATGCACCCCACCACGTCCCTAAGGAATGGTCGGACAAGTACAAGGGCAAGTTCGACCAGGGCTGGGACAAGCTGCGCGAGGAGACCTTGGCCCGGCAGAAGAAGCTGGGGGTCGTCCCTCCTGATGCCAAGCTCACGAAGCGCCCGAAGGAGATTCCAGCTTGGGACGCGATGGATCCCAAGCTGAAACCGGTCCTGGCCAGGCAGATGGAGGTCTACGCCGGGTTCCTGGAACACACGGACCACCAGGTCGGGCGGCTCATCGCCGCCTTGAAGGACCTGGAGATCCTGGAGGACACGCTGATCTATGTGATCATCGGCGACAACGGCGCCTCAGCCGAGGGCGGCCTGCCGGGTACGTTCAATGAGAACATCCACCTCAACGGCCTGGAATTGGAGACGCCGGAGTTCTTGATCCAGCGAATCGACCGGTTCGGCGGCCCCCAGGCCTACAACCACTATGCCGTGGGCTGGGCCCACGCCATGGACACCCCGTATCAGTGGACCAAGCAGGTCGCCTCGCACTGGGGGGGCACGCGCAACGGAACGATCGTCCACTGGCCGAAAGGGATCCAGGCCAAGGGCGAGATCCGCAGCCAGTTCTGCCACGTCATCGACGTGGCGCCGACCGTGCTGGAGGCAGCCGGCATCCCCGCGCCGACCGTGGTCAACAGCGCCCAGCAAAGCCCCCTCGAGGGGACGAGCATGCTCTACAGCTTCGACGACGCCAAGTCGCCGGAGCGGCACGAGACGCAGTACTTCGAGATGTTCTGCAACCGCGGCATCTACCACAAGGGCTGGAGCGCGGTGACCCGCCATTCCACGCCGTTCATCGTGGAACCGTTGCCCCCCTTCGACGACGACTGCTGGGAGCTGTACGACGGGAGCAAGGACTGGACGCAGGCGCACGATCTCTCCAAGGAGAGGCCGGAGAAGCTGCACGAGCTGCAGCGCCTGTGGCTGATCGAGGCCGCCAAGTACAACGTCCTGCCGCTCGACGACCGAAGGGTGGAGCGATTCAACCCGGATCTCGCCGGGCGCCCCACCCTGATCCAAGGGGACTCGCAGATGCTCTTCGGCGGCATGGGCCGTCTGACCGAGAATTGCGTCGTGACCATGAAGAACAAGTCCTTCTCGATCACGGCCGAGGTCGAGGTGCCGGCGACCGGGGCTGAGGGCGTCATCCTTGCGCAGGGGGGCGCGTTCGGCGGCCTGAGCCTCTATGCCAAAGGGGGCAAGGCGAGGTTCGCCTACAACCTCCTGGGCCTGAAGGTCTTCACGACTGAGGCGAGCCGGAAGATCCCCGCCGGCACGCACGAGGTGCGCATGGAGTTTGCCTACGACGGCGGCGGTCTGGCCAAGGGCGGCAACGTCACGCTCTACTATGACGGGCGGAAGGTGGGGGAAGGACGCATCGAGGCCACGGTCCCGATGATGTTCTCCTGTGACGAGACGACCGATGTCGGACGAGAGGGCGGTACTCCGGTAACGCCGGACTATGATCGCGCAGGGAGTGCTTTCAGCGGGCAGATCCACTGGGTCCAGATCGACCTGGGCAAGGACGACCACGACCACCTGATCAGCCCGGAGGAGCGACTGCGCGTGGCCATGACACGGCAGTAGGTCGAGACCCTGCGGGGTAGAAAGGGGCGATTGCTGTGAGAGAACAAGACAAGATCCAGCGGCAGGTCCTGCCCATCCCGGACAGGCAGCACGTGGGCCTCACGACCTACGATGCGAAAGACCCGGACACGAAGTACCCGCCGATTGAGCTGCTGCGGCCGCCCAAAGGCGCGCCCAACGTGCTGGTCATCCTGATCGACGACGCCGGCTTCGGCTCCTCGAGCGCGTTCGGCGGGCCGTGCCAGACGCCGACGGCGGAACGCCTTGCCGCGAACGGGCTCAAGTACAACCGCTTCCACACGACCGCGCTGTGCTCCCCGACCCGGCAGGCCCTGCTCACCGGCCGCAACCACCACACGGTCGGCATGGGCGGCATCACCGAAATGGCCACCTCGGCGCCCGGCAACTGCTCGGTCCGGCCCAAGTCCTGCGCCCCGCTGGCCCAGACGCTCAGGCTCAACGGCTACGCCACATCCCAATTCGGCAAGTGCCATGAGGTGCCCTGCTGGGAGACGAGCCCCGCGGGTCCGTACGAGGCCTGGCCGACGGGCAGCGGGTTCGAGTATTTCTATGGCTTTATTTGTGCCGAGACCAACCAGTATTACCCGTCGCTCTATGAGGGGACGACACCGGTCGAGCTGAAAAAGACCCCCGAAGAGGGCTACCACCTCACCGAGGACCTGGCCAACAAGGCCATCCAGTGGGTCCACCGGCAGAAGTCGCTCATGCCGGACAAGCCCTTCTTCATGTACTTCGCCCCGGGCGCGACCCATGCGCCGCACCATGTCCCGAAGGAGTGGTCGGACAAGTACAAGGGGAGGTTCGACCGGGGCTGGGACAAGCTGCGAGAGGAGACCTTCGCCCGGCAGAAGAAGCTGGGCGTCATCCCGCAGGAATGCGACCTGACCGTGCGCCACAAGGAGATGCCGGCCTGGGACGACGTCTCGCCCGATATGAAACCCATCCTGGCCCGGCAGATGGAGATCTACGCCGGGTTCCTGGAGCACACCGATCACCATGTCGGGCGCCTCATCGACGCGCTGGCGGACCTGGAAATCCTCGATGACACCCTCATCTTCTACATCATCGGCGACAACGGCGCCTCCGGCGAAGGCACGCTCCAGGGCACGTTCAACGAGATGATCCCGTGCAATGGATTCCTGAAGCTGGAGACCCCGGAGTTCCTGAAGGCGAATATCGGCAAGTTCGGTGGGCCCGAAGCCTACAACCACTACGCGGTGGGCTGGGCCCACGCCATGGACACCCCGTACCAGTGGACGAAGCAGGTGGCTTCGCACTGGGGCGGGACGAGGAACGGGACGATCGTCCACTGGCCCAAGGGTATCAAGGCGAAGGGGGAGGTCCGCAGCCAGTTCGGCCACGTCATCGACGTGGCGCCGACGGTCCTGGAAGCGGCGGGCCTGCCGGAGCCGACCTTCGTCAACGGCATCCAGCAGAAGCCGTACGAAGGCGTGAGCCTGCTCTACTCGTTCGACGACGCGAAAGCGGCGGGACGGCACGAGACACAGTACTTCGAGATCATCGGCAACCGCGGCATCTATCACAAGGGCTGGACGGCGGTCACCAAGCACCGCACGCCGTGGGAGACGGGCGCTATCAAGACGATTCCCTTTGACGATGACCTTTGGGAGCTCTACGACACGAAGTCCGACTGGTCTCAGGCCCACGACCTGTCCAAGAAGATGCCGGAGAAGCTTCATGAGCTCCAGCGCCTGTGGCTGATCGAGGCGGCCAAGTACAACGTGATCCCTCTCGATGACCGCCTCGTCGAGCGCTTCAACCCGGACATCTCCGGGCGCCCGCAGCTCGTCCGCGGCAACCGGCAGCTCCTCTTCGGCGGCATGAAGGGCTTATCTCCGCACTCGATCCTCAACACTACGAACAAATCCTTCTCAATCACGGCCGAAGTCGTGGTTCCCGAAACGGGCGCCGAAGGGGTCATCCTGGCCAGCGGCGGGATCACCGGCGGATTCAGCCTCTATGCCAGAGGCGGCAAGCTCAAGTATTGCTACAACTTTTTGGGGCTCAAACGCTTCTTCGTCGAGGGCACCAAGGCCATTCCGGCCGGCAAGCACCAGGCGAGAATGGAGTTCGCCTACGACGGCGGCGGCCTGGCCAAGGGCGGCGCCGTTTCGCTCTACATCGACGGTCAGAAGGTCGGTGAAGGCCGCATCGAGATGACGCAGCCCTTCGCCTTTTCCGCCGACGAAACGGTCGACGTAGGCGTCGAGGACGGTTCGCCGGTCTCGACTGACTACGGGCCTCGGGGAAACGAGTTCAACGGCCAGGTCAACTGGGTGGAGCTCGACGTCGACAAGGCCGCCTTGGACGCCGACCACCTCCTGACCGCCGAAGAGCGGTTCAAGGTCGCGATGGCGCTGCAATGAGGAGAGGGCGGCACTCGCCAAGGGACGAAGAAAGAGGACAGGAAGGGTGAAGCTCGTGGGGTGAAGGCTGTTCTCGCTGCAGAGGATGGAAAGGGAAGAACATGAGACGGGTTGGCCTTGTGGTCCTGGTTGCAGGCCTGCTGATTCCTGCGGGCTGTACCGGTCAGAAGGACGTGTCCGTCACACAGGCCGGCGATCCGTCCCGCAGGATCAGCGTGAAGCAGGGTGAGGACTTCACCCTGACGCTGCCGTCCAACAGGACCACCGGTTATTCCTGGCGCATGGGCGAGTTGAGCCCCGGCGTGGTCCAACTCCTTGATCATGTCTACAGGCAGGCGGCCGATACGCCGGCCCTTGTCGGGGCAGGCGGAGAGGAGCGGTGGACCTTTAAGGCGGTTGGGGCGGGCCAAGTGACCCTCCGGTTTGAATACGTCCGCCCATGGGAGGCGGGCGTGCCGGCGATCCGGAAGGCCGAGTTTGTAGTGACCTCGACCCGGTAGGCGAAGAACCAGCAGCAAGGATCCATGAATGGCCCTATCTGGTGCCCCAGCGGCGTTTCATGTCATGGCCAAACCCTCGGGGTCGGACTGCAACCTGAACTGCGCGTACTGTTTCTTCCTGAAGAAGGAGGCCCTTTACCCGGGAAGCCGCTTCCGGATGTCCGACGAGGTCCACGAGGCCTATATCCGGCAGTTGCTGGAAGCCCACCGGGTCCCCCAGGTGACGGTCGCCTGGCAGGGCGGAGAGCCCACGCTGATGGGGCTGGATTTCTTTCGGCGGTCCGTAGAACTTCAGAAGAAGTATCAGAGGCCCGGCACACGGATTGAGAATACGTTCCAGACCAACGGCATCCTCTTAGACGCCGAGTGGTGTCGGTTCTTTCACGAACAGGGGTTCCTGGTCGGCCTGAGTCTGGACGGCCCGCGGGACCTGCACGACGCGTACCGCCCCGACCGGGGGGGCCAAGGCACTTTCGACCGGGTCCTCCGCGCGGCCCGCCTCCTGCAGGACCACCAGGTGGAGTTCAACATCCTGTGCACGGTGAACGCGAAGAACTCCCTTCGTCCTCTGGAGGTCTACCGCTTCTTCCGGGACGAGCTCAAGGCCCATTACATCCAGTTCATTCCGATCGTCGAGCGCGACCACCCCACCGGCTTCCAGGAAGGCAACAAGGTCACGGACCGCTCCGTCGAACCCCGCGAGTTCGGTCGTTTCCTGATTGCCATATTCGACGAGTGGGTCAGAAGGGACGTTGGGACGACCTTCGTTCTGAACTTCGACGGCGCCCTGGCCGGCTGGCTGGGCCGGGCCGGAACCGTGTGCATCTTCGGCCCCACGTGCGGGCTGGGGGTGGCCCTGGAGTTCAACGGCGACCTGTACTCCTGCGACCACTTCGTGGAGCCGAGGCACCTCCTCGGCAACATCCTGGAAAGCCCCCTGATCGACCTGGTCGCCTCGGCTCAGCAGCGGGCGTTCGGGCAGGACAAGCAGGATGCGCTGCCCCGCGAGTGCCGCGCATGCGACTTCCTTGCCGTCTGCAATGGGGAGTGTCCCAAGAACCGGTTTGTGAAGACCCCGGGCGGGGAGGAGTCTCAGAACTACCTGTGTCCAGGGTACAAGGCCTTCTTCCGGCACGCGGACCCGGCCATGCGGATCATGGCGGAGTTGATCCGGGGCGGGAGGACCGCGGACGCGGTCATGGAGATCCTGGCCCGCGAGCGGACTGCAGCAGACCAGAAGGGGGCCGGCGCGGCCAGGAACGCCCCGTGCCCGTGTGGGAGCGGCGTCAAGTTCAAGCACTGCCATGGCGACCTCCGGCGAAGTCATTCGCCAGGCAGGTCGCCATCGCGTTAGTGGAACCCAAAAAGGAGAGAACCCATGGCCAAACAACCGCAGAAACCGAACATCCTCCTTCTGATGGGCGATGACATCGGCTGGTGGAACATCAGCTACAACAACCGCGGCCAGATGGGCTACCGGACGCCGAACATCGACCGGATCGCCAACGAAGGCATCGCCTTTACCGACTACTACGGCCAGCAGAGCTGCACCGCGGGCCGGGCGGCCTTCATCACCGGCCAGAACCCGGTCCGCACGGGCCTGACCAAGGTCGGCGCGCCGGGGATGGACATCGGCCTTATGCCCGAGGACCCGACGATCGCCGACCTCCTCAAGCCGCTGGGCTATGCGACCGGCCAGTTCGGCAAGAACCACTTCGGCGACAAGAACCCCTACCTGCCCACCGTTCACGGGTTCGACGAGTTCTTCGGGAACCTCTACCACCTGAACGCCGAGGATGAGCCCGAGCACCCGGACTATCCGAAGGACCCTCGGTTCCGCACGGCCATGGGCCCCCGCGGCGTCATCCACTCTTGGGCGACCGATAAGGACGACCCGACCGAGCAGCCGCGCTGGGGCCGCGTGGGCAAGCAGAAGATCGAGGACACCGGGCCCCTGACGAAGAAGCGCATGGAGACCTGCGACGAGGAATTCACCGATGCCGCCCTCGAGTTCATCGACCGGGCCCACAAGGCGGGCAAACCGTTCTTCATCTGGTGGAACGCGACCGCGATGCACGTCTGGACCCGCCGTGCCCAGAAGCACGAGGGCAAGAGCGGACAGGGCTTCTATAACGACGTCATGGTCGCCCACGACGAGCAGGTTGGGAAGCTGCTGGCCAAGCTCGACGAGCTGGGCATCGCCGGCGACACCATCGTTGTGTACACCACGGACAACGGCCCTCACTACAACACCTGGCCGGACGCGGGCATCACTCCGTTCCGCAGCGAGAAGAACACCAACTGGGAAGGCGGTTGGCGCGTGCCGGCGTTCGTCCGCTGGCCGGCCAAGTTCAAGGCCGGCACGATGCTCAACGGGATCGTCTGCCATCAGGATTGGCTGCCGACCCTGCTCGCGGCCGCCGGCGAACCCGGAATCAATGGCAAGCTGCTGAAGGGCCACAAGGCGGGCGACAGGACATTTAGAGTCCATATCGACGGCTTCAACATGGTGCCCTACTTCAGCGGCGAGGCCCGGGAGAGTCCTCGGAACTTTTTCGGGTACATCAACGACGATGGCGCGCTCGTGGCCCTGCGGTTCGGCGACTGGAAGGTCGTCTTCGAAGAACAGCGGGCCAAACAGATGGCTTGCTGGGCAGAGCCGTTCGTCCACCTGCGCATGCCGAAGATCTTCCATCTGCGGCGTGACCCCTTCGAGCGGGCCGACGAGAACTCCAACTCCTACTGGGATTGGCTGCTGGCCCACCTGTTCATCATCGGCGCGGCCCAAGGCGTCGTAGCCCAGCAGATCAAGACCTTCGCGGAATTCCCTCCGCGGCAGAGGCCGGCCTCGTTCAACCTGGACGGGGTCCTGGAGAAGATGAAGGACGCCTCGGGAGGCGGACAACACTGAGAACACGCTGAGGAGTGACCTACTCCAGAGGAGTCTTGGATGAAGAAGATGGCCCTTCTATCTGCGGCTCTCGGGTCCGTGGTCTCCTCTCCGGCGGCCATGGCCGCCGGGGGGGATCCTCTGCCTTCGTGGAACGACGGCGCGGCAAGGAGATCGATCACGGAGTTCGTTGCCAAGGTGACCCAGAAGGGTGGGGCAGAGTTCGTCCCTGTCCTGGAGCGGATCGCCGTCTTTGACAACGACGGCACGCTCTGGGCAGAACAGCCTCTGCCTTTCCAGGCGTTCTTTGTCATGGATCGTGTCCGCGACCTAGCGCCGCAGCATCCTGAGTGGAGGGAGCAGCAGCCCTTCCGGGCCGTCCTCGAGAAGGACCCTAAGGCGTTGGCAGGCATGGGCATGCAGGGTGTCAGTGAGCTCCTGATGGCCACTCACGCGGGCATGACCACCGAGGAGTTTGCGGCCGGGGTCAAGGATTGGCTCGTCGCGGCCCGGCACCCCACGTTGAAGCGTCCCTACACAGAGCTGGCGTATCAGCCTATGCTGGAGCTGCTGGCGTATCTGCGCGCAAAGGACTTCAAGGTCTTCATCGTTTCGGGCGGCGGCATCGAGTTCATGCGGACCTTCAGCGAAGGACTCTATGGGATACCTCCCGAGCAGGTGATCGGCAGCAGCATCGTGACCCGCTATGCGGTTCGCAACGGCGTGCCGGTGCTTGTACGGGAGCCCAGACTGGAGTTCATCGATGACAAAGAGGGCAAGCCGGTGGCCATCAACAAGTTCATCGGTCGTCGGCCCATCGCTGCCTTTGGCAACTCCGACGGTGATTTTCAGATGCTCGAGTGGGTCACGGCCGGCACAGGGCCGCGATTGGGTTTCCTCCTTCATCATGACGATGCCGAGCGCGAGTTTGCCTATGACCGCGACTCGGATGTCGCCAAGCTGGACCGCGGCCTGAATGAGGCCCCGCAGCGAGGTTGGATTGTGGCCAGCATGAAGAGGGACTGGAAGCGGATCTTCCCCCTGGACTGAAGGAGATTGAGTCGTATGGAAGGAACGGGCGAGAACAAGAGAGGACCGCAGGGGGAAGGGTGCGGCCCTGCGGCGGAGGCCGATGAGGCTTCGCTCCAGCTTTCGCACACCCGCACGAACCTGTCCGTGATGCGGACGATGATGTCCGCGGACCGCACGCTCATGGCGTGGACCCGGACCGCCCTGTCCATGATCAGCTTCGGGTTCACGATCTACAAGTTCATGCAGTACATGCAGGAGCAAGGCGCCAATGTGATCAAGAACCCATACGGCCCCCGCAACTTCGGAGTCGCACTCATTGCCCTCGGGATCTTCTCGCTCATCATCGCCTGCCTTCAGCACTGGCAGGTCCAGAAGAAGATCGATCCGGCCGGCAAGTCCCACTTCAGTCTGCCCTTTGCCGTCGCGGGGTTGATCGGGGCGGTTGGGTTCCTTGCGCTGGCGAACATGATCTTCAAGATCGGGCCGTTCTAGGGCTAGGGCCGGACCCCGGAGACCTGGTCCAAGGAGAATCAGAGGAGAACACAGGATGGACCCAGTGACCAACGCGATCACCCTCGTCTTCCTGGTCACAACCATGGTGGCCATTGGTTTGAAGGTCACGGTCGGCGAGCTGGCCGCGGCGTTGGACCACCGCGGCCTGATGATCCGCTCCCTGGTGGTCAACGTGGTGGTGGCCCCGTTGGCGGGTCTGCTCCTGGTGACCGTGGTCCCGATGAGCCAGGACGCCGCCGTGGCGATCCTCCTCTTGGCCGCGGCGCCGGGAGGGCTCAACGCCATCCAGTTCACGAGCAAGTCCCGGGGCGCCCTCGGGTACGCGGCCGTGCTTCTCTTCGTCCTGAGCCTGGTGGCCGTCCTCCTGTCGCCCTTCATCGCAGCCCTCCTGCTCCACCTCAGGGCCTCGCTCGCACTGCCCTACGGCCGGATCGTAGGGGCCTTGCTGCTCACCCTCCTCTTGCCGCTGACTGCCGGTCTGGCCGTCCACAGGTGGGCCCCGCGGGCCGCGGATCTCCTGTCGAGACCCCTGTCCGTCTGCGGCACGCTGGCCTTTGTCGTCGTGGTCGTGAGACTGATGGCCAAGAGAAAGGAGGCCATGGCGGCCCTGGGAAGCGGTGAGTTGCTGGCCATGGTGGGATTGATCCTCGGGTTGATGATCGTGGCCTGGCTGCTCGGAGGACCCTCGAAGGAGACCCGCCGTGTGCTGGCCACGGCCACGAGCATGCGGAATGCCGGGCTGTGCCTGAT
>JAGOQT010000414.1 GCA_018007255.1 Phycisphaerae bacterium
CCGTCAGATGGACCTCCTGGGCACGCCGGCGGCGTGCCGGGCTGCGCTGCAGATCCAGGGCGCCCATCGCAGTGAACAGGGGCTGGCCCAGTGCCAGATCCGCGCGGACATAGACCGCCTCACGCTCAAAGGCACGTCCGCAACGGACCTGCGAGGGGTCTTGGACTACGATCCACAGACCCGCACCTGGCACGGCGAGCAGGTGTGGGGCCGGTTCTACGGGGGGCGTCTGGACGGACGTGTCGAGTTCGGTCAGGGGACGGACCAGGCCGGCGTGCTACAGGTGCAGTTGGGAGTCGATCAGGCCAATCTCGCGGACCTCCTGTCCGACCATGCGGGATCCGCGCCCAACCGGGGCACGCCCTCCACCGGCACGCTCAACGGCCGGCTGGCCCTCACGATCCCCCTGGACAGCCCCGCGGAGAGACTGGGCCACCTCGAATTCCTCATCTCCGACATGCAGATCGGCAAGGCGTCGCCCCTGTCCAGGATCCTCGACGTATTGCGTCTGTCCGACCCCTCAGACTTCCTCTTCGAGCGAATGGAGGTCGACTCGTACATCCGAGGGGACAAGCTCTGGATTGAGCAGTTGGACATGTCGGGCAACTCCGTGGCGTTCCAGGGATCGGGCGTGCTCGATCTGGACAAGGACGACCTGAATCTGACCCTGCTCGCGCGCAGCCGTAGGCGTCTGGCCCATGCGGAGCCCACCGCCTTGCAGGCCCTGACCGAAGGACTTGGGGGTGCAGCGGTCCGCATGGAGATCGCGGGCCCTCTCTCCAACCCCTCCGCCTCCACCAAGCCCCTCCCCGTACTCCAGGAATCGCTCAAGATCCTGGGGACCCCCTAGCCCGAGTCCCCCACGCGGACGCCGGAGACCGTGGACTCGAAGACCAGGATCCCGTCCACCACGCCCTGTACGGCACAACTGACCCTGCGGCTCTTGATCTCGAAGACGTGTCCCAAGAGGATCAACCGGCACCCCGGCACGACCGTGGCCCGGAACTTGGCCGACTCAATCCCCCCAAAACCGACGAAGCCCTTCTCGCCCAGGAACTGCTTGACGAAGAAACTCAGGAGTTGAGCCGCAGCCTCGATCAGGATCACCCCGGGCATGAGAGGCCGGCCCGGGATGTGTCCGCGGATCCAAAACTCGTGGTCGGTCACGTCCTTGTACCCCAGGATCAGAGACCGCTCCACGTCGCACCAAAGGATGCCGTCGAGTTGCTGCATCTCGTAGCGTTGGGGGTTGGCCCTGCAGACCGCCTCCTTGTCATAGAGGGGAGGCGCCCCAAGGTCAAATGCAGACAGGTCAAAAAGCAATTCTGGGGGCATGAACGACCTCAACGACCAAGGTCCTCTGGGGAAGGCAGACACCCTCGAGCAAGTGCATCCCACATCCGCCCAGATGGGGAGCTGGGCCACTACGTCCTCGCTCGGGACGCACAACCATGATCAAGGCACGGACCGGATCTCAAGGACCCGATTGCGAACCTGCTGGGAAGCCTTCTTGATGTCCTGCATCTGCTTGCGGACACGGGTCCCAGCCGCCTTGTTCCCACCCTCGGCCTTGTTGATATCCATCTCAATTTCAGCCACCAACGTCTTGAGAGTCTCGTACTCTTGCATCCAAGCATCCTCCAAGGTGCCCTCAAAGGTCGCCTCGAAACTTACCCCCCTCCACGGGACTTGTCAAAGAAAATAATAGGACCCAGACGGATTCGCCAGTCCAGGGAGCGCACGATGGGCAATAGGCGTCATGCCCTGAGGTATCGCAGTTTCTCTGGCAGGATCGTGTTGTTGCCGAACTCGTCTTCTCCATACCCCGATTCAGCCAGCAGCTTGAGATCTTCAAGCACCCGAGTATCGCCAACAAATGTCACTTTCACTTCGCACTCCACATCGATCTTACCCAACATCAAGAGCCGATTCAATTCAGCAATCACACGTTCATCCAAGGTCCCCTCATTTAACGCCGGACTCTCGGAGAACTGGATCGGCCGCTCATACAGAATCACCTGCCCCTTCTCAGCCAGGGCCGACACCACTTTGCGGACCGCATCCTCCACATCGCGATCGGATCCCTGGTCGGAGACGATCTTTGCGCCCACGACGGAACTGGCCAAGAGTCTCCGCTTTGTGGCGTTGATCTTCTCATTGGCCCTGAAGAGATTCACGGGCTTGCTGGCATCATAGCAGTCGCCGTCCAGGGTCATCTTCACGTCGCTGCCGTAGTGAATGACCAGCCTGGAGATCAGGGTGGCGGGCCTGACGTGGAAACCCCGATACCTCGGGACCGACAACTCCACGCAGCCCACCTCGGCATACCGCTTGAGGATGCCCCGACACAACTGCTCGGCGCAGCCGCTGTAGAGGTGGATGAAGGCAATAGAGTACTTCATCAACATCCCCGCCAGCAGGTCCCGATCCACCAGCGGAGCGTGTTCCTCCGCCCGGTCGCAGGGTCTCTGGCGGATCGCATGGCGCTCGTAGTAATGGGCAAACATCGTGGCCGTGGTCAGCAGATGGAACACCACGCTGATGTGACCCCGCAGCACCAGCAGATCCGGGTCCTCTCGCTCGGACACGGTGCCCGCCACATAGGTGTCGTATTGGGACTGCAGGCTGTGGAACCGCAGTTCCAGACTCCGCAGCCGCTCCTCCCGCACGGTGTCGGCCAGGAAGCTCGCATACTCCTCCGGACGGGCCCGTGCGGCCATCCGGATGTCCCTGCTTTCGGCTGCGAGGTTCAGGAATGCAGTCGCAAGGAGCGTCACCATCTCGGACACCGTGTCGACTCGGTGCGCCCGGCAGTTCCGCTCCAACCGGCCGAACGGGAGTCGCTCGCTGAGCAACCGCTCCCGCTTGGGGTCTTCGGGGACATGCAGGCGGTGTTGGCAGGCCTCGGCCAGGATCTGTTGGGATGTGCGGACCACGATGCGCCCGGTGAAGTCCAGGGCCTGGCGCGTCGCCTCCGCAAAGTC
>JAGOQT010000415.1 GCA_018007255.1 Phycisphaerae bacterium
GTTCAGGCCTGACCCAGGTGAACACGACCGTGATGTTCGATAATGTGACAGTACCAGGTTGGCCAAAGCCCTCCAGTCCGGCTGTACCCAATACCGCAAGGTGAACCCCATTCCATTAATCAGGAGAAACCATGCGAATCCGCCTCATGACAATCATGCTGATGGCCGCGGCCTCTGTGGCCTGTGGTGAAGGCCGAATCGAGTCCCCTGACGGAAAGGTCGCCATCGCTTTCACCGTGCAGACCGGAGGTACCCCGGCCTACCAGATCGAGTACCTGGCCAGGCCCATCGTCCTGGAGTCTCGCCTTGGCCTGGAGCCCAACTTCACGGATGGCTTTGTCGTTACAGGGACCTCCACGAACACCCATGATGGACAGTGGGCCAATCCCATTGGGGAACGCAGGTCCATTCCGGACATCTACCGCGAGCTAAACGTGGATCTCAGGCATAGCTCCGGTCTCCTGGTCCGCCTGACGTTCCGCGCCTACAACGAGGGCGCTGCCCTGCGCTATACCTTTCCCAAACAGGACTCCGAAGAGTTGGTCTTCACAAACGAGCGGACCGAATTCCGGTTCCCCCCGGACACCTACGGCTATGCGGCCTATGCGACAGAGGACGAGTATTACCGCGTCAAGACCTCTGAGATCCGCCCCTTTTGCGAGCGTCCCCTGACCCTGGAGTACGCCAGCGGCCTCTATGCCTGCTTGGCAGAGGCGGCGAACGGGGCCTATCCGCGCATGATGCTCTCCCCCCTTGCGGACGCCAACGGCGCACTGGTCACGGCCCTGGGGGGGAGGACCGCGAACACCACCACGCCCAGCCAGAGGCACGACCCGACCGCCAGGCTCTCGCCTGGAGACTCCACTCCCTGGCGTATGTTCGTGGTGGGCGAAAGGCCGGGTGACCTCCTGGAGCGGAACTACCTGATGCTCAACCTCAACCCCCCGTGCTCCCTGGCAGAGACCTCCTGGATCAGGCCCGGAAAGGTCATGCGGGACACCACGCTCACCACTGAGAACTCCAAGGCCATCATCGACTTCGCAGCCACGGCCGGCCTGCAATACACCCACCTGGACTCGAAGTGGTATGGCTCTGAAGACGCACAGACCGGAGACGCCACCACGGTCAGGGTACCCAACCTCGACGTCAATGAGATCATCCGCTATGGCAAGGAGAAGGGAGTCGGCCTGATCCTGTACGTAGACCGCCGCCAGATCAGGAGACAAAGAGACGTCCTGTTCCCGCTCTTCGAGCAGTGGGGAGTCAAGGGCATCAAGATCGGATTCGTGGACGTGGGCCCGCAGACGGAGACCGCCTGGATCACGGAGACCATCCGAACGGCCGCCGACCGCCACCTCCTGCTGAACATCCACGACGGATACCGCGCAACCGGCAACAACCGCACCTGGCCGAACCTGATGACCGTGGAGGGCATCCGGGGCAACGAACACATGCCCACCCCGGAGCACAACTGCACCCTGCCCTTCACCCGCTACGTCGCAGGGATCGGCGACTACACGGTCTGCTACTTCGACAAGAGGCTCAAGACGACCCACGCCCACCAGTTGGCCATGGCCGTGGTCTCGTTCAGCCCCCTGCAGTGGATCTTCTGGTATGACCGACCGAGCCAGTACAACGGAGAGCCTGAGGTGGAGTTCTTCCGCAAGGTCCCCACGGTCTGGGACGACACCCAGGTCGTGCATGGGAAGATCGGCGAGTACGCCACGATCGCCCGGCGGAGTGGTGAGGACTGGTTCATCGGCACGATCAACGACAGCCAGGCCAGGCCCTTGCAGATCCCCCTGTCCTTCCTGACCCCAGGCAAGTCCTACACCGCCCACATCTATGCAGATGACCCGTCAGTCCAGACCCGCACCCGGGTCGGGATTTGGACCCAGCCCGTGGACGCCAAGACCGTGCTGGACGTCTCGCTTTCTCCCGGCGGGGGACAGGCGGTGTGGATTGAGGCCTCGGCCAGGCCGTAGGCTGGCCGCGGAGAACACAGAACGCAGAAGTCAGAATCCGGAAGCCGCAAGATACCCCAGCTACTGCACAGCGTGTGCCTGTCAGGCCCCGATGGGACCATTGCAGAAGACCGTCGATCTTGTTAGATTAAAGACACTTACGGCCGGTGCGACCTTCGGGTCAATCCCCACCTCAACCATTCTGGATTCCGCCATATCCCATGAACTGGCACCTACTTACACTCGCCAAGTGTGTGCCGGCATTCTGCCTCCTCCGGCGGGCCACTGGACATCCCCACCGCAGAGCCCTGACAAGGGTGACGATGGCTAGGCGGGCTTCTTCGGACAGTCGCGGCCAGCGGTCGATCAACAGAGCAAGATCTGGGTCCTCGCTGCGACCTTTGTCCTCAGGTGTGCCGGGTTCTGTGCGCAGGTCTGCCGGAATCGCGGGGCTTGGCCCCGCCAGTAGGGGAGGTTTACGGCCTGTACCGCCCATTTCTGTATCCTGTACGGGCCTGGAAGGGGCCGTATCACACTGTGAGACCGCGTTTTCAGGGCCTTCCGGGGGGGTGCCATCTAGCTCAGTACCCCCTGTTTCCGCCTGGTACTGTGTAGGATTCTGTGCGTACGTCTGCTGAATCGCACGTTCTTGGCCCGGCCAGCGGCACTTGTTCACGTCGTTGTAGGCCCACCTGCGTCAGGACGGCTGCGGTGGCTGCCGCTGTCGACCCGTCGAGAAAGAGCCCCTGTGGTGGGGATGTCCGTCCGGGCCTGGCGAGGTTATTCAGGTGGGTAGTTGTCGGTGCTCGGCGACCCTGCGGGCCGTTCGATGCATGAGCCACGGGCTTGGGTTCGTTCCTTCATCCGAATTGGCGATGCCACGCCTGCCCGGTCCAGGGCTCATGGCTTCGCCTTGCTCACGGCCTCGATCATGGCCAGTATGGCTGCCTGGATCGGCACCGGCAGGTCGGGCCAGGTTGCCACGACGTGTGCCAGGTCAGCGGGTTGGTCCGAAGG
>JAGOQT010000071.1 GCA_018007255.1 Phycisphaerae bacterium
GCAGTTGGGCCCGAATGGGGGGCAGGAGGGAGGCCGGCCGCACCGGTGGGCCTGGGTCCGTGCAGGCGCAGGCCGCGTGGGTGTACCCGCCATAGGATCCCCACCATGTCGCGCCCACCACAGGCGAGGGCTGTTCGGATCTCCAATCATCGGCCACCTGGCGGTCGATCCGCTGCGCGGTGGACTGGTGGGAGGTGAGGATCGCAAAGGCCAGGGCCGTGTGCTGGCCTGCGCGAGGATGCATGGCCGGGTAGTTCAGCTTCTGCCACGTGCCGGAGTAGGGCTCCTGGGCCTGGGCCCAGACCGCATCGCTGTTCCAGGTATTCGTGGAGGTCTTCCATCCGAATCTCGCCGTGCTCGCCGGGGCCTGGGCGATGGAGGCCTGGACGCTCAGCCAATAGGTCACGGGCTGGTCGGCGGTCCCGGCCTGTACGAAGGCCTGACTCGGATCGATGGAGAAGGTGTACTGGAAGGTCCGACTGTGGTCGTTCAGGATGTACCGGCCGTTGCAGGGGCTGGAGAAACCCTGCTTCTGCGACGTGCTCTCCTGGACCGTGAACTGCCCCTTCTTGAAGGTCTTGGTCCACAGGACCTCGCCCGGCATGCGGATGCCCTTGGGGCTTGGGGCAGGGACGTCCGCGCGGATGCTGAGGGTGAATTCGGGGTTCGCGGGGTCCTTGCTGGGCACCTGATCCAGCATGTAGGAACCCCAGATCTGGATCTGGGTCACAGGACCGGAGAGCGTACACTCGAAGTCATCGGCCAGGATCTGGGCAGACCAAGTCCTGGGCGTGTCGGCCGTAGCATCCACGGCCAGACCCGTGCGACCCTGGTCGGCTTGCTGCTGCCCCTTGTACGCAATACTGGAGGCGCGGAGCCCCGTGGCCGTGGACTGTTCATCCGCGTAGGCGGGCCAGTCGCGGAGCCCTGTGAACGGCTGTGCCCACTTGAGCCCATCCGGGTCGGTTTCCAGGGCGAAGGCCATGTCGAACCTGGACGTCTGGCCACAGGCGTCCTTCCTCTTCACCTCCAGGATGTTGATGAAACTGATGGGCCCGGACGGGGTCGTTGTCTGTCCGCTGACGAACTCGATGGCCCCACCCATCCAGGTCCAGGGTCGAGTCTTCCACCCCCACACATGGTCCGGCCTCTGGGTCTTGTACAGGGCCGTGATCCCGATCCAGAAGATATCCCCTTCGTAGGGATCGGGCCAGAAGTACTCCGTGGGATCGAGGGCCAGCGAGTACCGGAAGCAACTGTCCGAGGGTTCATCTGGAAAGCGGTCATAGGCCACCCACTGGACCTGGATCCGATCCGGTGCGACCTCGAATTGGCGAAGCGGAGTCCCCGGCCGGCTGAAGGGGGTATAGGCGTCCGCGGGCGCATTGGCCCAGAAGGTGATCCGCCAGGCATCGGGCCCCAGGGCAGGGGGACTCACGGACTCCCACTCCTGGTAGGACCCCCACCAGTGGATGCCGGTGACGGGCAGGGAGTCCATGCACCGGAAGTCATCCGCCGGGACACTCGAGCTCGACTCGGTCGCGTCCGGTATCTCCTCGTCAAACGACGGCTCATCCCAACCGCAGAAGACCGGCGTCTTGGAAAGGGCGTCCCATTCGATGGGCGGCTGCTCCCACTGAAGGCATCCGTCTGCCGCGGGCGGATCGAGCGGACCGTCGACCGGGAGCACGCTCTCGCCGGCCCGGCCTCCCGGTGCGGCCGCCAGCAGCAGACTCAGGGCTGTCACGAGGGATACGGGGTGGGGTGCTCGACAGGGCGGTTTCATGGTACGATCCTCCAATTCTGGACACGGGTGGTCGTTCTGGCGAATGCGCCAAGGATCCTCCACTTCTTCCAGTCATGCAAGGACTGCAAGATTCCGCGGTGCGAAGCCCGCATGGATCACCTACGGGGGTTACGCCCGCCGGTCCGGCCGAACAGGCGGCCCCGACAGCCGCTCCAAGTATGATCCATGAGTTCCCGGAAGATCAAGCAGATTCTAGAGGAAGAGGGAGACGATGCGCGGTGGGCCCGGGCGCAGCGGGTGCCACGACCCACCGTCCGACCGCGGGCAAAGGCCATGCCGTGCAAGGCATTCCATACATCCGGGAGCAGCCCGGTCCCATCGGGCGAGTCGGCGATCGGCGCGGCGCGGATCGCGTCGAGCCTACGGACCCTCTCGGAGCCGCCGGTCCTCTCGCTCGTCGTTGTCAAACACGTCCAAGTCGATCTGGAAGGGCTTCTCTCGGTGTACCCAGTTCGCCTCTTGAGGCGGGGATCCGGGCCAGGGTGGGGGGAGCCTTTCCGGGCCGCCTCATGAGGCCGAGGTGCGATGAAGCCAGAACACAAATAGAGCACCCAGCCTGGCAGTCTCATACGTGCAAAAAACCTCTCAGGCACAGCCCTCGAAAAAGCCTTTGACAGGCCGAACCGGGCCTCCCTAGAATCGTACGTATCTGCGAGTCGCCCTGCGTGGAGCGGGGCGTGTGATGGACCCCTATGCCTATCTGATTGGGAGGTACCTATGGTCAGGCAGGACAGATGGAGCAACCCGTTGTCGATCCGATTCCTTGGGGCGCTGCTGGTGGCCGGGTGGATTGCCGCCTCGCCGCTCCAAGGCGCAAGTGCCGACAGCATCAATGCTTTGCGTCAGATGGGGAAGGCCTTCGCCTCGATCGCGGAGAAGGCCTCGCCTTCTGTGGTCTCGATTCAGGCCGAGAAGGTCATGGCCGCGGAGGACTACCCCCAACTGCGGGAGTTCCCATTCTGGGACCCATTCGGGGAGGGGGGAAGCCCCTTTGAGTTCTTCTTCAACAACCCCAATCCCCGCCAGTACCAGCGTCGAGCGCCTCGGCAGCAGCCGCGCCAGGAGGCCAAAGGATCTGGGTTCATCTTCGCCAAGGAGGGGTACATCCTGACGAACAACCACCTCGTGGGCAACGCCGAGAAGGTCACGGTGACCCTCAGCAGCGGAAAGGAGTTGGATGCCAAGGTCATCGGCAGCGATCCGGAGTCCGATGTGGCGGTCATCCAAGTCGAGACCGAGGGCCTGCCTGCAGCCCTGGACCTGGCGGACTCCGACGTCTTGGAGGTGGGCGAGTGGGTCATTGCCATCGGAAATCCGTTTGGACTGAGCCACTCCGTCACGGCCGGGATCGTGTCCGCCAAGGGTCGGGGTCAATTGGATGGGCTGGGCTCCTCTCTGGCCTTTCAGGACTTCATCCAGACCGACGCGGCCATCAACCCCGGCAACTCCGGAGGCCCCCTTCTCAATCTGGACGGCAAGGTCGTGGGCATCAATGCCGCGATCCTGGGGCCCAGCGGGGGCAACGTGGGCATCGGATTCGCCATCCCCATCAACCTGGCCCGGGGCGTGTTCGAGCAGTTGATCAACAAGGGCCAGGTGGATCGCGGGTATCTGGGGGTCAGCCCGGACGACGTCACCGAGGCGGTCGCCCGATCCAGGGGTCTGAAGGAGGCCAAGGGCGCCCTGATCGCCGAGGTGATGCCGGGCTCGCCCGCAGAGAAGGCGGACATGAAGGCCTGGGATGTGGTGGTTGAGGTGAACGGCGAGTCCGTGGAGAATGCCCAGGACTTCCGGAACAAGATCGCCCAGTGCAAACCCGGTTCCGAGGCCAAGCTCACCGTCCTTCGCAAGGGGGACCGCAAGGTCCTCACCGCCGTGCTGGAAAGACGAGACGTAGGCCGTTTGGCCAGCACGGCCGAAGGCCCGTCCGAGGGCGGCGAGCTGCTGGGTTTTGAGGTGGAGACCTTGACCGGGGAGATGGCCGAGCGGTATGGATTCGAGGGGGAAGCCTCCCGGGGCGTGATCGTCACCGATGTGCAGGCCGGATCCGAGGCCGCGCGCAAGGGGATCCAGGAGGGACTTGTGATCCTCGAGGTCGATGAGGAGCCGGTGAGGAGCTCCTCCCAGTTCTATGCCGCGGTCCAGCGGGCCAAGGAAAGGGGCGTTGTGATCCTCCGGGTCACCAACGGGCGGGCCAAGGCCTTCGTGACCCTGAACCTCAAGCAGAAGTAGGGGCGCTCCGGTCCCCATGGTCGTCCGACACGAGGGCCCTGCGGCGGACACAGCAGGGCCCTCTGCTTGGGGCGGCGGGGGGACCGGTCGACCGCCGTGACCGACGGCTGGGCAGGATGGGCTGACCATGAAGGAGTTCCTCAAACGGATCGCGGTCGAGGCGGGCGAGCTCTCCCTGGGCTATCGCGAAGGTCTCTCGTCCATACGGGTCCGCCAGAAGTCCGCCAAGAACCTGGTGACCGAGGCGGATGTGGCGGTGGAGCGGTTCCTGGTCCAGCAGATCCGGGATCGCTTCCCCGACCATGCGATCCTCGCCGAAGAGGGCGGCTCGCTCGGAGGGATTGCCCCATACCGCTGGATCATCGACCCCATCGACGGGACCAATTCCTTCCTCCACGGTCAGCCGTTCTACTCTGTTTCCATTGCCCTGGAGAAGGACGGGCACGTCATCCTGGGGTCCGTGTATGCCCCGGTCCTGGGCGAGCTGTTTCTGGCCGAGCGTCAGGGGGGTGCCACGCTCAACGGGACTCCCATCCGCGTGTCCGCAGAGGACACGCTCGTGGACTGTCTGCTCGGCACCGGCTTCGCCTGCCTGCGGGACAACCTCCCTCGCAACAACCTGCCGTACCTCTGCGCGGTGCTGCCCAAGGTCCTCGATATACGGCGATCCGGCTCCGTGGCCATCGATCTGTGCTATGTGGCCTGTGGCCGGCTGGACGGATTCTGGGAGCTCAACCTGAGGCCCTATGACATTGCGGCAGGCCAACTCATCCTCGCAGAGGCGGGGGGCCGGATCACCGATTTCGCGGGGGGCGAGGATCACATCCCGGACGAACTGGCCGCAAGCAACGGCCGGATCCATAAGGACTTAGTCCGCATCCTGTGCCGCGTGGATGGGTCCGAGCCGGCCTGACGATGCCTGCTCGCCCTGCCCGTCGCCCCGCAGGTGGGACACCTCGCCGCGGTCTTCCACAAGAAAAACGCGGCCCCGCTCCGCAAAGGGCTTGATCTGCTCGCGTCCGTCCTGTATATTCCTGGGCTCGTGTGTACCGTCCTGTCGCACGGGGCCGAGGTCAGAAGGGGTCAGCAGGATCACGGCATGGCTGACTCAAGCCTCCGACAGGACCCAGTCAGGCCGAATCGCTTTGGCCTCCGTGAACGCTTTGGATTGGGATGATGAGCAGGAGTCGCTGCCGCAGCCCTAGGCCATCGTCCGTAACCGAGTATCCGTGTTACCCGGTGGTGTAACGGTAGCACAGGAGATTTTGGTTCTCCTTGTCCAGGTTCGAATCCTGGCCGGGTAGTCCGTGATGGATCCAGATTCGACTTCGAGTCGGCCGGACAAGAAGAAGGATGGACTGGGCGTAGACGTATGACCATGTATCGGAACGACGATCTGAGGGTCTTCTCCGGGAGCAGCAACCCGCGCCTGACGAGGGCTGTCTGCAAGTACCTCAACGTGAGGCTGGGCCGGGCCCAGATCGAACGGTTCCCGGACGGGGAGAAGATTGTCCGGATCGAGGACGACGTGCGGGGGCGTGACTGCTTTGTCGTGCAGTCGACCTGCCTGCCCGTGGATGAGCACCTGGTGGAGCTGCTCATCTTCTTGGACTGCCTGCGCAGGGCCAGCGCCAGGCGGATCACGGCCGTGATTCCGTATTTTGGATACGCCCGTCAGGACCGCAAGGACGAGGGCCGGGTCCCCATCACGGCCAAGCTGGTCGCTAACCTCCTGACCACCGCGGGTGCGGACCGGGTCCTGGCCATCGATCTGCACACCCATCAGTTGCAGGGCTTCTTCGACGTCCCGCTCGACCATCTGGCCGGGGAGCTGGTCCTGGCCCGGTACTTTGCCCGCAAGAGGATCCCCCATCTGACGGTCCTGTCGCCGGATGTGGGCAACATCAAGATGGCGACTCGATACGTCTCCTGTGTGGGCGGGGACCTGGCCATCATCCACAAGAAGCGGTTCAGCGGCTCCAAGGTCCTGGCTGCGGAGCTGATCGGGCCGGTGAAGGGCCGCAACATCCTGATGTGCGATGACATGATCTCCACGGCGGGTACGGTCTGCAGCGCGGCCGAGCTGGTCAAGGAGAGGGGGGCCAAGAAGATCTACGTGGGGGCCACGCACGGGGTGTTCGCCGATCAGGCCCTGACCCTGCTGGCCAAGGCCCCCGTCGACGAGGTGGTGGTGACCGATACGATCCCCTTGAGGCCCGAGGCCAGGAAGGACGGCCTGATCAAGGTGCTGACCGCTGCGCCCATGCTGGGGCAGGCGATCCGGCGCATCCATCAGAACAAGTCGGTGAGTATCCTGTTCAAGAGGATGAATCGAAACCAGTCCAAATGATTGGACAGGCAGGCGAGGGGCCCCGAAGGCATCGGCCGGAGTGGGCCCGATCCGTCTGCCCGCGAGGCGACTATGGACAAGACTCTAGAGTTGGAAGCACAGGTGCGGACGAACAGCGGATCCAAAGAGGCGGCCCGGCTGCGCAGCCGGGGTCGGGTCCCCGCCATCGTCTACGGCCGTCAGAAGGACCCGGTGGCGATCTCCCTGGATGCCCACGACCTGCTCGAGGGCCTTCGCCGTGGGCACCGGCTGCTGGGCATCAAACTGGCTGGCGAGAGCGAGAAGACCCTGGTCAAGGAGCTGCAGTATGACCATCTGGGCAAGTCCGTGATCCACCTGGACCTGTTCCGGGTCAGCGACACGGACATGGTCACGGTGGAGGTGCCGATCGCGCTCAAGGGCGTGGCGAAAGGGGCTCTGGAGGGCGGCATCGTGGAGGTGCATGCCGGCCAGATCGAGGTCGAATGCCGGGTGACGAGCATCCCGCAGGTGCTCGAGGTGGCGATCAAGGACCTGGGCGTGGGCGAGTCCATCCACGCTGCCGACGTGGCCCTGCCTGAAGGAGTCAAGCTGGTCAGCTCGCCGGAGTTGCTGATCGCGACTTGCCACGTGGTGGCCGAGACCAAGAGCACGGAGGAGGTCGAGGAGACGACCCCCGCTGCGCCGGAGGTGATCCGTGAGGCCAAGAAGACCGAGGACGAGGGGACTGCGGAGAAGCAACCGTAGCGGCGTGAAGGGGCCGCCGTGGGCAGATGGGGCTGATGTGGATGATCGCTGGCCTGGGCAATCCCGGGCCGGACTATGCCGATACGCGACACAACATGGGATTTGCCGTGGTGGACGCCCTGGCGGCCCTGTGGGGCGTGGAGGTCACCCAAAGGAAGTTCGGCGCAAGGACGGCGACCGTGGCCGTGGAAGGAAAGACGATCCTGTTGCTCAAGCCATGGACATACATGAATCGCAGTGGTCAGTCGGTGGCCACTGCGGCGGGCTTCTACAAGCTGCCTCCGGAGCAGGTGATGGTGGTCCTGGACGACATGGACCTGGAGCCGGGCCGGATTCGGCTGCGGTCGAGTGGGTCGGCTGGCGGACACCACGGCCTGGAGGACGTGATCCGGGGCCTGGGGACGGATGGTTTCGCCCGCTGTCGGGTGGGGATCGGGTCCAGGGGACGACAGGAAGGTGCCGGGTACGTGCTCGGCAGGCCGAGCGCCGGGGAGCAGGCCCTCCTGGACGCGGCTGTCCTGCGATCCCGCGACGCGGTGCGGCACTGGATCGATCACGGAATCGACAAGACGATGACGCAGTTCAATCGGGATCCTGCCGACGGGGTGCCGAATGAATAGGGCTGAGGGCCGGACGGACGAGGCATCCGATCTTCGTCCGTTCCCCCGCATCCAGAATCGGGAATCGAGGTCTTACAGGTCGCCCCATGCGGGGCGGGAGGTCATGTCAATTGGAGACGGCAAGACGATTGTATGAGGCGATGTTCCTGGTGGACTCCGGGATGGCGACCTCGGATTGGGAAGGGGTCGTTCGATTGATCGAGACCATCCTCAAGAGGGCCGATGCCGAGGTGCTCTGTCTGCGCAAGTGGTCGGATCGGAGACTGACGTATGAGATCCAGCACAAGACCCGGGGCATGTACATCCTCTGCTACTTCAAGGCCGAGGGTCGCCGGATCGCCGGGATCGAACGGGACATCCGTCTCTCCGAGCAGATCATGCGGTCTGTGATCCTTGCGGCGGAAGATCGGCCCGCAGGGTTCGTGGAACGGGATCTGTCGGGCCAGTACCAGGTCCCCGACGACATCCACCTGGGCGAGTCCGAGGATGCGGACAGGACGTCGCGCAGGCCTGCGCCCGCGTTCGTGGAAGCCGAGGCTTCGGAAGGGAAGGCCAAGCAGGCCAATGAAGGGGGCGCGTCTGCCTAGGTGGGGCCTGGCGGCTCCATCCAGGAACCCGCCTCCAGAGCCGTGTTTGACACCATAGAAGGGAGTAGACCCATGGCCAACTTCAACAAGGTGCTTCTGATGGGGAACCTCACGCGGGATCCCGAGTTGTCGTACCTGCCCAGCCAGACGGCGGTCGCGGACTTCGGCCTGGCCGTGAACCGTCAGTGGACGGGCCAGGACGGGGCCAAGCGGGAGGAGACCTGTTTCGTGGACTGCCGGGCCTTTGGCAAGCCGGCGGAGACCATCAAGAAGTACCTGGCCAAGGGCAGGCCGGTCTTTGTGGAGGGCCGTCTGACCTATGATACCTGGACGGGCCAAGACGGAGTCAAGAAGAGCCGGCTTCGGGTCACGGTGGAGAACTTCCAGTTCCTGGGCGGGCCCCCCTCCGGGTCTGGAGGGCGTGGCGCTGTGCAGCCCGCCCAGGGCCAGAGCGACTCCAAGGGGTATGCCGGCGGATCCGCTGAGGGGGTGGGTGTCCCCTCCGGAGAGCCGGGCGCAGCGCCTGAAGACGAGATCCCGTTCTAATGCAGGACATGAGGGCCTGGCGGCCCGCGCAGGGCGTGACCCCGGACGGTGGGTCCTACGCCCGCCGCTCATCCTAACGAGGACAACGCATGATTAGAAAGAGCAACGACAAGCGCAACACGAGGAATGCCCGAAACGGTCGGACCAGTCGAAGGAAATCCGGCCTTGCGGGGACCCGGGACCAGGTCCAGTGCCGGTTCTGCAGGGGGCAGATCAAGTACATCGACTTCAAGGATGTGGAGACCCTGCAGAAGCTGCTGACCAATCGCGGCAAGATCTACTCGCGCAAGCGAAGCGGAAACTGCGCCGCCTGTCAGCGCAAGGCCAAGAGGGCCATCAAGCTGGCCCGGTACATGGCCCTGTTGCCGTACACCGCCTGAGGCCGGACAGGGGGCGGGGACCGCCGGACACACGGACGAGGTTCCATACCGCGTGTTCCGGCCGACGGGATCGACTTGAGACAACGAGGCAGACCGACATGAAAGTACTACTTTGCGAAGAGATCAAGAAGCTGGGGTACTGCGGGGACATCGTGGAGGTGCCCACGGGGTACGCCCGCAACTACCTGTTCCCCCAGGGACTGGCCAAGGCGGCGACGGAGAACAACATCCGGGCCATTGCGAAGGAGAAGGCCAGGCGGGCCGAGGAGCGGATCCGGGAGCGCCAGCGCCTGGAGGCAGCGGCCAAGGCGGTCGAGAACGCCGAGGCCGTGCTGGCGGCCAAGGCCAACGAGCAGGGCGTGCTCTTCGGCTCGATCACGGAGAAGGACATTGCGACCAATCTGCGAGATCAGGGCTTCCAGGTGGCCGACCATGTGGTCTACCTGCCAGCCCACCTCAAGCAGACCGGCACCCACAAGGTTGAGCTGAGGTTCGCCGAGGACCTCAAGGTGGAGGTCAGCGTGGTCGTGGTGGCCGAGCAGGCCGAGGACACGGGACCGGCGGCCGCGGGTTCGGCGGGAACGCCGAGCCCGGCGGATGGGCCGGCCGCCCAACCGGCCTGAGCCCCCCACCGGGCGTCGGTGGCCACGGGAGAGCGACGGCCGGCCTGACCGGCCCGCGCGGACACGGGTTTGACGGTCTTGCCCTCCGGGAGTAGAATGCCGGCGGACTGGTTTGTGTCCACGGTCCGTCGGGCCTGAAGACGGCGCGCGGAGGACAGGACCCGGACAACCGCAGGCGGACACCGGACCACGAACCACGGATTGGATATGCCGGCAGCCGAAAAGAGCAGCAGGGTGTCATCTGCACGCAGCCTGGGAGAGCCCCTTCGCCCCGGCCTGCGCAGGGCTTCGGAGCCTCTGAACCCGGTCGAGGCGGCCTGGGGGGCGTTTCGGAGCATGCCCGAGTCGTTGGCGGCCGAGGCGGCCGTGCTGGGGTCCATGATCATCGATCCGTCCTGCATCGGGCAGGTTGTCGAGGTGCTCAAGCGGGGGGCCTTCTACCGTCTGGAGCACCAGTTGATCTTCGATGCCCTGGTCCACCTGTACCAGAACCAGCACGGAGAGGCGATCGACGGGATCGTGCTGCGGGATGAGCTCGAGCGCCGCCACCAGATGGAGGCCGTGGGGGGGGTGGAGTACCTGACCAAGATCGTGGAGTCCGTACCCTCGTCGGCCAACGTCCTGTACTACACCCAGATCGTGGTCGACAAGGCCCTGCTCCGCCAGCTGATCGCCGCGGCCACGGAGACCCTCCAACAGGCCTATGACCAGGCGTCCGACGTCACCCAAATCCTGGACCAGGCCGAACAGCGGGTCTTTGCGGTCACGGAGAAGAAGGTCTGCACCTCCGCGGAGAGCCTCAAGGACTTGGTGGCCCGGGCCTACGAGCTGATCGAGAAACGGGAAGGCACGCACATCACCGGTCTGTCCACGGGGTTTCACGAACTGGACGACATGACCTGCGGCCTCCAGCCGGGGGAGATGATCATCGTGGCCGGCAGACCCTCCATGGGCAAGACCAGTCTGGCCCTGAACATCGCCGAGCATATCGGCGTGGTGGAGAAGATCCCCATCGCCATCTTCTCCCTGGAGATGAGCAAGCAGGTCCTGGCGGAGCGGTTCCTGTGCAGCCAGAGCGGGATCGACGCCCAACTGGTCCGCAAGGGCATGCTCAGCACGGAACACTACCAGAAGTTGGTGGAGGCCTGCGGCGTGCTGTCCGACGCCCCCATCTTCATCGACGACACCTCGACCCTGTCGCCCCTGGAGCTTCGGGCGAAGGCGCGGCGTCTGCGAAACCTCTACGGCATCCAGGCCATTGTGGTCGACTACCTCCAGTTGATGCACCTGGGCCAGGGCGGCGTGGAGTCCCGCCAGCAGGAGATCTCCACGATCTCCCGGTACATCAAGGGCTTGGCGAGGGAGTTGAACGTGCCCGTCATGGTGCTCAGCCAGCTCAACCGATCTCCGGAGGGCCGGGAGGGTCACCGACCCCGGATGAGCGACCTTCGGGAGAGTGGGAGCATCGAGCAGGATGCAGACCTGATCGTCCTGCTTCACCGTGAGGACTACTACCACCGCGGGGAGCCGGACTACTCGGAGACGAATACCGCGGAGCTGATCCTTGCCAAGCAGCGAAACGGGCCCACCGGAACGGTCAAACTGGTGTTCCGCGAGCGGTACACGCGGTTCGAGAACGCGGCCTTTGGAGCGGATCCCTCGGACTCGTTTCAGGAGTAGAGGGAAGGGCCCGGTACAGGATGGGAGGCACGGCGGTCTGATGGAACAGCGGTCGAAGGCCTGGCGATGGATGCGAACCGGGGTGGTCCTGGCCCTGGTGGCGGCGTGCCCCCCGGGCCCCGACGCGTGGTCGCAGGAAGGGCCTTCCGGAAGCGCCCCCCCGTCCGTTGCCGCCCCCCAGGGGCAGCCTGCGTCGTCGGAGGATTCGCAGGGGGTCATCATCCGGTCCTTCGAGTTCGTGGGCAACTCGCACTACACGGACAAGGTCCTCCAGCAGCGGCTTGGCATCGAACTGGGGGAGCGTTGTGATCCCTTCCTGGCCGGGCAGGGCCGTTGGACGATCCTCAAGGTGTATCGCGACGTGGGGTACCCCTTTGTGGAGGTCACGCTGGACGTGGACCAGGTCCGCCAGGGACGCCTCATGTACACGATCACGGAAGGCCCGCGTGTGAAGATCGAAGCCATCCGTTTTGCGGGAAACAAGGCCTTTGGTGCGGCCACCCTCCGCGGGCTCCTCAAGACCAAGCAGCGGTCCTGGCTGGTCCGGCCCGGATACTACAGCGAACAGAGTGTGCTGGACGACGTCGAGAGGCTCCGCACATTCTACTGGGCGAACGGGTATCTGGGCTATGACGTCCAGGTCCAGACCGCCTTCGCCCAGGATCGGTCCGGCGTGACCGTCACCTTTCAGATCGATGAAGGGCCGGTCTATCGGGTCTCTCAGGTCGTGCTCACGGGCAACGTCCTTGTGCCCGCCGATCGCCTGTGGCCCCTCGTGGGCCGGGTCGAGGGTCAGGTCTACAAGAGAGACAAGGTGGATCTGGGTGTCCGGCGGATCCTGGAGCTGTATCAGGAGCAGGGCTTCATCGAGGCTGAGGTCGTGCACACCCCGAAGCTGGGTCCGGATACCCGGGACGACCGGGTGACCGTGGAGATCGCGATCCGCGAAGGCAGGCAGTTCCGGATCGGCCGGATCGAGGTGGCCGGCAATGAGACGACCCAGGACAAGACGGTGCGCCGGGTCCTGGACGAATACGGCTTCACCCCGGGCCAACTGTACAACACCAAGGTGGCCCCGGTGCAGGGCTCCGGCCTGCTGGAGAGATACGTGCGGAGGTTCAGCATGGCCGAACAAGTCCTGATCCGGCCGGAGCCGGCCGCCAGCGGCGATCCCAACCAGCGCGACGTGCGGGTGGACCTCACCGAGGGCATGACGGGCATGATCATCCCTGGCGTCGGGGTCAGCAGCGACCACGGGGTCGTTGCCCAGCTCATCTACCAGCAGCACAACTTCGACATCACGGACTGGCCTCAGAGCTGGTCGGAGTTCTTCCAGATGCAGGCCTTTCGCGGAGGCGGCCAGACCCTTCAAGTCGCCCTGGAGCCGGGCACCAAGGTGAGTCGGTACAGCATCGACTTCACGGAGCCCTACTTCATGGACAGGCCCGTCGGTCTCGATCTGACCGGACGGAAGTACGAGCGGTACCTGGAGAGCTACGATGAGGAACGGCTCTCGGGCCTGGTGGAGTTCGAACATCGCCGGCGGAGCGGATGGAGGACCATCCTGGGCTTCCGCGGGGAGAACGTGGGCGTGGAGGATCTGGATGGGGACGCCCCTGCGGAGATCCGGGAGGTCGCTGGGGACAGCGCCCTGTTCGGCCTCAAGCTCGGCCTGGGTCTCTCAAGGGTGGACGACCTCTACCGACCCCACTCCGGCCACATTCTCCGCGGGGCCTATGAGCAGGTCACGGGCGATTTCACCTTCGGGATCGTCACGGCCACTGCCGTGAAGTACCTGACCCTCCGCGAGGACGTGCTCGGGCACAAGACCGTCCTGGCGGCCAAGGTCCAGGGGGGCGCGATCGTCGGCGACGCCCCGCCCTTCGAGAAGTTCTACGGGGGCGGCATGGGCCAGTACGCCATTCGCGGATTCGCGTATCGCGGGATGAGCACCCTGGGCTTGCAGGTCTTCGATCCCCCTGAGCCCGGCGATCCGCCCCTTCCGGAACCCCGGTACGTGGACCCGATCGGGAGCGACTTCGTGGTCGTGGGCAACGTGGAGGTCGTCGTCCCTCTGATTGGCGAGGACTTCGCGGCGGTGACCTTTGCGGACACGGGGATCGTCGACACCGGCGGATGGCGGTTCTCCG